>NZ_JBHZEJ010000029.1:0-88279 GCF_042756365.1 Streptomyces sp. NPDC059092 | reverse complement strand
GGGCCCCGCCCCCCGCGCCCCCCCGCGCCGCGCGCCCCCCCCCCCCCCCGTCGCGGCCGGCCCCCCGGCCCCTCCCCCCGCGGGGGCGCCCCCCCCCCCCGCCCGGGCGGGCGCGCCCGCCCCACCGCGTGGTGTCCTGGACGGTGGTCCCGGACGGCAGGGGATCCGGACCAGGAGCGGACCGGTCCGGACGGGGACCGCGCCGGACGGGGACGGGGTCGATGCGGACCAGTACGACTCGGGCCAGGACGACGGGGGTCAGCGGCCGAGCGGGATGCCGTTGAGCCCGAGGCCGCCCTTGGCCAGACCGTTCACGGGCAGGCCGCCGAGCAGGGAGCCGAGGGGGTTGGTGGCCAGGTCGCCGAGGGGGCCGGAGGCACGGACCGCGTCCAGCGCGTACGGCGTGGTGAACTCGACGGTGTCGACCGCGCTCCCGGCGGCCGTGGCCGCGCCGGAGAGCGGCTGCGGGAGCTCCTTGGCGGCCTGGTCCAGAGGCAGCGTCCTGGAGACGGAACCGACGGCGCCGAGCGCGGCGCCCGCGTCGGGGACGGCGGGCGCGGCGGAGGCACTGCCCGCGGCGGCTGCGGCGAAGGCGGCGCCGAGGGCGGCGACACCGAGGGTCTTGACGGCGGACTGCTTCATCGGAATCTCGTCCTTGGGGACTCGGGGGATACGGGGTGGAACACAAGGTTTCTGCGCGGCTCTGCAAGGTAGTCAGCCGCATACCTGACCCGCAAACACCTGGCGGCGGCCGGAAACACGTGTTCCCGACCGCCCGCCGTTCCTCCGGATTCCCGCTGTTCGATCCGAGACGCGTGTGTCTTAGCTGGTCACAGCGGTCTGCCTAAACAGCCATTCGGATTTCAGCTCGGCGTATCCGGGCTTGATCACGTCATTGATCATGGCCAGTCGTTCATCGAAAGGAATGAATGCTGATTTCATCGCATTGACTGTGAACCATTGCATGTCGTCGAGCGTGTACGCGAAGGCGTCGACCAGCAGCTCGAATTCCCGGCTCATGCTCGTGGCGCTCATCAGACGGTTGTCGGTGTTCACCGTCGCGCGGAAGTGCAGCTTGCGCAGCAGCCCGATGGGGTGGTCCGCGATCGAGGTGGCCGCGCCGGTCTGGAGGTTGGAGCTGGGGCACATCTCCAGCGGGACGCGCTTGTCCCGTACGTACGCGGCGAGCCGGCCCAGCGTCACCGCACCGTCCTCCGTGACCTCGATGTCGTCGATGATGCGCACGCCGTGGCCGAGCCGGTCGGCGCCGCACCACTGGAGCGCCTGCCAGATGGAGGGGAGCCCGAACGCCTCGCCCGCGTGGATGGTGAAGTGGTTGTTCTCGCGCTTCAGGTACTCGAACGCGTCGAGGTGCCGGGTGGGCGGGAAGCCGGCCTCGGCGCCCGCGATGTCGAAGCCGACGACGCCCGAGTCCCGGTAGCGGTTGGCGAGTTCGGCGATCTCCAGGGCGCGGGCCGCGTGCCGCATCGCGGTGAGCAGCGCGCCGACGCGGATCCGGTGGCCGTCGGCGTGGGCGCGCGCCTCGCCTTCACGGAAGCCCTCGTTGACGGCCTCGACGACCTCTTCGAGGGTGAGCCCCCCTTCGAGGTGCTGCTCGGGCGCGTACCGCACCTCCGCGTAGACGACGCCGTCCTCGGCGAGGTCCTGCGCGCACTCGGCGGCGACCCGGAAGAGCGCGTCGCGCGTCTGCATCACGGCGCAGGTGTGGGCGAAGGTCTCCAGATAGCGCTCCAGCGACCCGGAGTCGGCGGCCTCGCGGAACCAGAGGCCGAGCTTGTCCGCCTCGTGTTCCGGCAGGGCGTCGTAGCCGTTCTCGCGGGCGAGGTCGATGATCGTGCCGGGACGCAGTCCGCCGTCCAGATGGTCGTGGAGCAGGACCTTGGGGGCGCGGCGGATCTGGTCGGCGGTGGGCGGACGGTACGTCTGGCTCGTCATCCGTGAACTCTAACTCTTCCTCCCCTACGCGCGTAGAGTACGCCTGGACGATACGTAACAGTGACCGCGCGGACGGGTGGCGTACACCTCTCCTTCTGAGACTGTTCTGTTATGGGACAGCAGGCGGTTCCCGCGCCGGGGGGACGTACGGCAGGCCGGGACGGTTGGGCACGCGCGCGCCGCGCGGAGCCACGGGCGCGACTGGGACGGGCGGTCGTCGCACCGGCCGCGGACGCGGCGGTGGGGGGCGTGATCCTCGTCCTCCCTTCGGGTGAACCGGTCTCCGCCAAAGGCGCCTCGCTCCTCGCCCACGCCCGGATGCTGCCACTGGCGCGCTCCCTGGCCTCTGCGGGCACGGCGGAGGGCCTGGTGGCGCATGTGGTGCGGTACGCGCGGCGCGGCTGGAACGGTACGGAGGCCCACCTCGCCGCGGACGCCCGCTGGGCGGCGGAGGAGGTCGTACGGCGGTACGGAGACGTGCCGGTGTGCCTGGTGGGGCACGGGATGGGCGGCCGGGCGGCGCTCCGGGCCGCCGACCACGCGGCCGTCAACTCCGTACTGGCGATGGCCCCGTGGCTGCCGGAGGACGACCGGGCCGCCGAACCGGAGCCGGTACGGCAGCTCGTGGGGCGCCGGGTGATGATCATGCACGGCACCACCGACGCGCGCACGGACCCGGAACTGTCCTACCGGCTGGCCGAGCGCGCCAAGAAGACGAGCCGTGACATCTGCCGCTTCGAGGTCCACTCCGACGGCCACGCGCTGCGCCAGCACCACGCCGAGGTCCTGGCGCTGGCCTCCGACTTCGTGCTGGGCTCGCTGCTGCCGCGGGCGTACTCGCGCCCGGTGGCGGACGCGCTGGCCGCGCCGCCGCCGCTGGGGCTGCGGATGCCGCTGGCGGCCGGGTTCGGACGGTCGCTGCGGCCGTGACGGCCGGCGCTACGTGGGGAGGAGCTGGCCCCGGCGTGAGAGCAGGAAGCGTTTGAAGGCCGCCACCGGTGGGGTGTCCGGGTGGCCGTCGAGCCAGGCGACGCCGATCTCCCGTACCGCGCGCGGCGCCGTGACCGTCAGTTCGACGACCCCCGGGCGGGCCACGGCCGGGGGCGGCAGCAGCGCGACGCCGAGGCCCGCCGCGACCAGGCCGCGCAGCGTCTCGGCCTCCTCGCCCTCGAAGGCGACGCGTGGCCGGAACCCCGCCTCGGCGCAGAGGTCGTCGGTGATCCGGCGCAGTCCGTACCCCGGTTCGAGGGTGACGAACGTTTCGTCGGCGGCCTCGGCGAGGCGTACCCGGCGGCGCCCGGCGAGCCGGTGGTCATCGGGGACGACGAGGCGCAGCCGCTGCTCGTCGAGGCGCCGGGCGACCAGGTCGGGGGCGTCGGGGATCGGCGAGGTGAGGCAGAGGTCGAGTTCGCCCGCGCGCAGGCGCTCGATCATCGCCTCGCCGTAGTTCTGGACGAGCTGGAACCGGACCCGGGGATGGTCGGCGCGGAAGGCCCTGATCAGGCCGGGTACGGTCTCGGAGCCCATGGTGTGCAGAAAGCCGAAGGCGACCTTGCCCGAGGCCGGGTCGGCGTCGGCGCGGACGGATTCGGCGGCGCGCTCGACCTCGCCGAGGGCCCGTTCGACGGAGCCGAGGAACGCCCGGCCCGCGTGGGTGAGCGCGACCGTACGGCCCTTGCGGGCGAACAGGGCGACGCCCAGGTCCTCTTCGAGCCGGACCATCGCCCGGGAGAGCGTGGACTGCGGGACGCCCATGTCCTGTGCGGCGCGGGTGACGTGTTCGTGGCGGGCCACCCCGGCGAAGTAGGCGAGGCGCGGGGCGAGGACGGCGGACCAGGATCCGGGGTCCAGACCGGCGACCGCCGGGGGCCGGGGCCCGGGGGGCCGGTTCGGGGGCACGGGGTCCGGATTCGGGTTCGAGGGACCGGGGTTCGGGTTCGAGGGCCCAAGGTCCGGGTTCGGGGGCGTGTGACGCATGTCCTGTTCGTCACTGTTCCGTGACAGGCGCGACGGTGACCTCTGCTCATGCTCCATGGGAACGATTATCGCCATTCCATGCATTGGACGCATGAGAGTGCGGTGCCTATGTTCGACGTATGCCTTCAGTCAGTACCGAGGCGCCCGTCACCACGGGTGCCTCCGCCGCGCCGTCCGCTCCCACCGCCTCGGATTCGCTTCTCTCCCCCGGCCTGCCCGGCTACCGCCGGATGAGCTTCGCGCTCTTCGCCGCCGGGGTCGCGACCTTCGCCCTCCTCTACTCCACGCAGGCGCTGCTGCCCGCGATCTCCGCCGGGCTCGGCGTGACGGCGAGTCAGGCGAGCTGGACGGTCTCGGCGGCGACGGGCGCGCTCGCCGTCTTCGTGCTGCCGCTGAGCGCGCTGTCGGAACGGTACGGGCGCCGTACGGTGATGACCGCCTCGCTGGTGGTCGCTGTGGCGGTCGGGCTGCTGGTGCCGTTCGCGCCGGACGTCGAGTCGCTGGTGGCGCTGCGCGCCGTGCAGGGCGCGGCGCTGGCCGGGCTGCCGGCCTCCGCGATGGCGTACCTCGCCGAGGAGGTGCGGCCGAAGGCGCTGGTCGCCGCGATCGGGCTGTTCGTCGCGGGCAACAGCGTCGGCGGCATGAGCGGCCGGATCGTCACCGGCTGGGTCGCCCAGCTCTGGGGGTGGCGCGCGGCGCTGGGCGTGGTCGGTCTGATGGCCGTGGCGTGCGCGGTGGTCTTCCGGCTCCTGCTGCCGAAGGCGCGGCACTTCCGCCCGCGCTCGCTGAGCCCGATGGGGCTGGCGCGCACGGTGGGCGGCCATCTCTCCGACCCACTGCTGCGCCGGCTGTACGCGATCGGCGGGCTCTTCATGGTGGTGTTCGGCGCGGTCTACACCGTGATCGGATACCGGCTGGTGGAGGAGCCGTTCAGCCTGCCGCAGGGAGTCATCGGTTCGATCTTCCTGGTCTATCTCGTGGGTACGGTCTCCTCGGCGGCGGCCGGCCGGCTGGTCGCGCGGCTGGGGCGGCGCGGCGCGCTCTACCTGGCCGTCGGGACGACGACGGCGGGGCTGCTGCTCTCCCTCTCGGACGCGCTGGCCGCGGTGCTGCTGGGCCTGGTGCTGATCACGGCGGGCTTCTTCGCCGGTCACGCGGTCGCCTCGTCCTCCGTGAGCCGTACGGCGCAGACGGCGCGCGCGCAGGCCTCCGCGCTCTACCAGTCGTCGTACTACCTGGGCAGCAGCGCGGGCGGCACGCTCGGTGCGATCGCCTTCCACGCGGGCGGCTGGGCCGCGACGGTGGCGCTGGGGCTCGCGGCGGTCCTCGGGGTCGTCTCGGTCACGCTGTACGGGACGAGGGTCGCGCGGGCGGAGCGGGCCGAGCAGCGCCTGGCGCTTTCGTAGCAGGCACTCGGCGCTCGGCGCGTTCGCGGAGGACACCGGGCGCCTTCGCGGAAACCGTAAAGAACGCCCCATTACCTCTTCCTTCCGTACAACTGCGGGCGCCCTCCGACCGTCTAGCCCCCAGGACGCGCCCTTCAGGCGGCGCGCGGTGAAGGGGGCGGGGACGCGTGGAACGCAGAAGTCGGATATCGCGCAGAGGGGCCGTGGCCGCGGGGATCGCGGGGCTCGTCGTGCCACTGGCCGTGTCGGTGGCGGGCGCCGCGCCCGCACAGGCCGCGTCGTGCACGTCCGGTACGGGCCCGTACCAGAAGCAGGTCGAGAAGTTCCTGGGCCGGACGGCGGACGGCAAGCAGTCCACCGCCGACTGCACGGCCATCAGGGCCTTCCAGACGAAGCACGGCATCACCCCGAACATCGGTTACGCGGGGCCCGTCACCTGGGGCGTGATGGACCTGATGAACAGGCAGAAGGCGGCGGGCAAGACCCCCAACGCGGCCGGCAAGTGCCCCACGAACAAGGGGCGGATCGCCTGCGTCGACCTCACGCGTCAGCTCAGTTGGGTCCAGGACGGCAAGAAGCTGGTGTACGGCCCGGTGCCCGTGCGTACGGGCCGGGACGGCTACGAGACCAGGACCGGGCTGAAGAAGATCTACTGGCGGCACAAGGACCACGTCTCGTCGATCTACGACGTGCCGATGCCGTACAGCCAGTTCTTCGACGGCGGCCAGGCCTTTCACTCGGTGGGCGTCAGCATGTGGAATCCGCCGGGCTCCCACGGCTGTGTGAACATGACCAAGGCCGATGCGGTGAAGTACTGGTCGCTGCTGAAGAACGGCGACGAGGTGTACGTGTACGGGCGCAAGCCGGGAACCTGAGCAAACGGCGAATCCGCGCCATTTGTCGGCGCGGGGCGGCGGCTTCCGGGAGACTGGATCAGCACCGGACCAGGAGCTGGTCCGGGACTGACTTCAACGGGCTGCCGGGGTGACGCCGTGAGCGAGAATGCCGCAACACAGGATCTGGACGTGCGGCTGGAGAAGCACCGTACCGAACTGACCGGCTACTGCTACCGGATGCTCGGTTCGGCGTTCGAGGCCGAGGACGCCGTCCAGGACACGATGGTCCGCGCGTGGAAGAGCTACGAGAAGTTCGAGGGCCGCTCCTCGCTCCGGTCCTGGCTCTACCGCATCGCGACCAACGTCTGTCTGGACATGCTCACGGCGGGCAACCGCCGGGCCCGCCCGATGGACCTCAGCGGCCCGACACCGGTGGCCCAGGCACAGCTCAACCCGCAGCCGGAGATCGTCTGGCTGGAGCCGGTGCCGGACGGCCGGGTCCTGCCGTCGATGGCGGACCCGGCCGAGGCGGCGGTGTCCCGGGAGACGATCCGGCTGGCGTTCGTCGCGGCGCTCCAGCATCTCCCGCCGAAACAGCGGGCGGTGCTGATCCTGCGCGAGGTGCTGGCGTGGAAGGCGAGCGAGGTCGCCGAGCTGCTGGACACGACGGTCGCCTCGGTCAACAGCGCGCTCCAGCGGGCCCGCGCGACGATCGCCGAGTCGGAACCGGCCACGACGGAGACCTCGGACCCGCTGGACGAGGAGCAGAAGGCGCTGCTGGAGCGGTACGTCACGGCCTTCGAGGGCTACGACATGAAGGCGCTGACCGCGCTGCTCCACGACGACGCCAAGTTCACCATGCCGCCGTTCGACCTGTGGCTCCAGGGACACGACGACATCGTGGCCTGGATGCTCGGCCCCGGCGCGAGCTGCCGCGGCTCGCGGCTGCTGCCGACGTTCGCCAACGGCACTCCGGCCTTCGCCCACTACAAGCCCACGGAGTCGGGCGACGCCTACGTGCCGTGGGCGCTCCAGATCATCGAGATCGAGGACGGCCGGATCTCGACGATGCACTGCTTCCTGGACACCGCGCGGTGGTTCCCGCTCTTCGACCTGCCGATGAGGCTGGAGAAGGAGTAGCCGCGTACGGGGCCGGGAGGCCACGCGGGTGGCGTCCCGGCCCCGTACCTCGCTGAACCGACGTCACCGACGTCACCGACCGGGTCGGTTCACTCCTTCTCCGCCGGCAGGGGCAGGGCCGTGAACCGGTGGGATTCCCAGAGCAGGCGGGAGTCCTCCTCGGGGTAGACGGCGACCGTGTTCTCCCCGCCGTCGAGGACGAGGACCTGCCGCTCCTCCAGGTCGTACGGGGGCCAGTCCGCGTCGGTGAGGGCGTACGACGCGAAGGCCGTCCACGCGGCACGGAAGCGGGCCGACAGAGCCTCCGCCTCCGCCGACGGCTCCGCACCGATCAGCATCGGCGCGAGCCCGCTCGTGAGGTTGCCGAAGGTCAGCGGTACGTCCAGGGCGTGGCAGGCCCCGAGGACGCCGCCCATCCCGGTGGCCTGCCAGGTCAGTTCGTAGACGCGGGCCCTGCCGCCACCGGCCACGTGCGCCTGCGCGAGACGCAGGCTCGGCATCCGGAACAGCCAGTCGGAGAAGACGAGTTCGTGCAGCAGCTCGGCGTCGGCGTCCGGGTGGGCGGCGCGGTAGGCCGCCGCGCTGTCGGCCACCGGGCCGAGGGCCCTGAGGGCGCCGAGGGCCCGCTCCTCGGTCATCAGGCCGATCTGTCCGCTCAGGGCGGCGAACAGCCGGTACTCGTCACGGTTGTGTCCGACGATCAGCTCGATGTCCCGGGCGGCGCCGTCCGCGAGGGCCTCCCAGGGCGCGCGGGGCAGTACGTCCCCGTCGACCACCGGTGAGTACGGCGTTGCCGTACGCGCCACCCCGCCCCAGCGGTCCTCCCAGCCGGCCATCCTGCCGGCCATCGCGGCGCCCGCGGCGACGAGCCGGTCCGGCGGGAACTCCGCCAGCTCCGCGACCGTCGGCCGGATGCCGGGGCCCAGTTCGGCGGCGATGGCGGCGGACATGTCCGCCGCCAGTTCCGGCGAGAAGTACGGTCCTGGCACGCTCTGGGCGATGGCCCGCGCGAAGAGCCCGGCGGCGCGCTCCATGACCAGCAGCGCGGCGACCGACCCGGCGCCCGCCGACTCCCCGAAGACGGTGACGCGGCCGGGGTCGCCGCCGAACGCGCCGATGTTGTCCCGTACCCACTCCAGGGCGGCGACCTGGTCGAGCAGGCCGCGGTTGGCGGGTGCCCCCTCGATCCAGGCGAACCCCTCGACCCCGAGGCGGTAGTTGAGGGTCACCACGACGACGTGGCCCTCGCGCGCGAGACGTCCCCCGTCGTAGCCGGGGTCGCCCGCGGTCCCGGACATGTACGCCCCGCCGTGGATCCACACCATCACCGGCAGCGGGGCATCGGGGCCCGTACCGGTGCCGGGCCGCGCGGGCGACCAGACGTTGACGGTCAGCCACTCGTCCGGCGCCGCGGCCCCGCTCCCCCCAGCGTCCGCGTCACCGTTCGGCCGGGTGAGCCGGACCGGCACCTCCGCCTGCGGGCACGCCGGCCCGTACGCCCCCGCGTCCCGCACCCCCTCCCAGCCGGTGGCCGGGCTCGGCGCGGCGAACCGCAGAGCACCCACCGGCGGCTGTGCGTAGGGGATGCCGCGGAAGACGGCGACGCCGCCCTCCCGGCGGCCCCGCAGTCTTCCGGCCGCGATACGCAGTTCCGTGCCGGGATCGGCCCCGGTCGCCGTGGGCACGGAGTCGACGTCGCCGTCGGGGGCGGGGTCGGGGTCGGCAGCGGTCATTGGGGGTCCTCTCGGCCGGGCCGGCCGAACCGGCCGGCGTGGTACGCCGTACACGGCGCACCACGACAACGTCCGGGCCGCGCGGCCGGGTTCCGGGCGCCCCACACGTACCGCCCGTACCGCCCGTACCGCCCGTACCGCCGCGATGCGCCTGCCCGACGCCGGTCAGAGGCGGACCATGACGGTCTTGGTCTCCGTATAGGCGTCCAGGACCTCGACGCCGTGTTCGCGGCCGAGACCGGACTGCTTGAAGCCGCCGAAGGGGACTGTCCCCGCGGTCATCTCTGCGTAGGTGTTGATCCACACGGTCCCGGCGCGCAGACCGCGGGCGGTGCGGTGGGCGCGTTCGAGGCTGCTCGTCCACACCGAGGCGGCCAGACCGTAGACGGTGTCGTTGCCCTGGGCGATGGCGTCGGCGGTGTCGGTGAAGGTCATCAGGGCCGCGACCGGGCCGAAGATCTCCTCCCGTACGACGCGGGTGTCGGGGCCGACGTTCTCGATCAGCGTGGGCGGCATGTAGAGGCCGTTGCCCGGCTCGCCGACGGTCGTCAGGGTGCCTCCCTCCTCGCGGGCCACGTCCAGGTAGGACAGCACCCGCTCGTAGTGCCGGGGCGCGGCCAGCGGCCCCATCCTGGTGTCCGGGTGGAAGGGGTCGCCGAGGGTGTACGCCTTCATCTCCTGGAGCAGGAGTTCCCGGAACCGTTCGTGGACGGACTCCTGGACGAAGATCCGGGTCCCGGCGACACAGCCCTCGCCGCTGCCCTGGGCGAATCCGGCGACGGCGCCCCGGGCGGCGGCGGCCAGGTCGGCGTCGTCGAAGACGATCGTGGGCGACTTGCCGCCCAGTTCCAGGGTCACCCGCTTGAGGTCCCTGGCGGAGACCTCCAGAATGCGCTTGCCGACGGGCAGCGATCCGGTGAAGGAGATCTTGTCGACACCGGCGTGGTGGGTCAGGGCCTCGCCCGTCACGCCGCCGTCACCGGTCAGGATGTTGACCACACCGGGCGGCAGGTCGGTGGTCAGCAGCAGTTCGCCGATCCGCAGCGCGGAGAGCGGCGACCACTCGGCCGGCTTGAGGACGACGGTGTTGCCGGTCGCCAGCGCCGGGCCCAGCTTCCAGGCCAGTTGGAGGACCGGCCCGTTCCACGCGGTGATGGCGCCGACGACGCCGAGCGGCTGGCGCAGGGTGTAGTGGAACGCCGAGGGGTCCGAGGGGGCGGTCTGGCCGTAGATCTTCGTCGGCCAGCCCGCGTAGTGCCGGAAGACCTCCACGGAGTGGTCCACCAGCCAGCGGGTCAGCCAGAGCGGGCCGCCCATGTCGAGCGAGTCCAGCACGGCCAGTTCCTCGGCGTGCGCCTCGATCACATCGGCTATCCCGAGCAGCACCCTGCCGCGCCGGTACGGCGTGATGTCCGCCCACGACGGCGCCTCGAAGGCGCGCCGCGCCGCCGCCACCGCCCGGTCCACGTCCTCCGGGCCCGCGGCGGCGACGGTGGCCAGGGCGAGCCCGGTGGCAGGGTCGAAGGTCTCGAAGGCCGCGCCGGAGACCGGCGCGGTCCACGCGCCGTCGATCAGCAGGCGCTTGGCGCCGCCGCCGAGGAAGGCGGGGGCGGGACGCGCGGCGGCATCCACGGTGAGAGGGGTGACCATGACAGCCTCCTGGACAAAACGAACTGGTTCGTTCGTGGTGGCACGAAGGTAACCCCACCCCCGCCACCTTCGCAAACGAACCAGTTCGTTTAAGGTGGAGGCATGGACAAGGGACAGGCCAGCAGGCGGCGCCTCCTCGACGCCGCCGCCGTCGAGTTCGCCGCGTACGGCATCGCGGGCGCGCGCGTCGACCGCATCTCGGCCGCCTCGAAGGTCAGCAAGGCGCAGATGTACGCCTACTACGGCGGCAAGGCGGAACTGTTCGACGCCGTCCTCTCCGACCAGGTCGGCGGGATCCTCGACGAGGCGCCGCTGACCGCGGAGGACCTGCCCGGCTACGCCGTCCGCCTCTACGACGCCTATCTGACGCGTCCACAGCTCGTCCGGCTGGCCACCTGGGCCCGCCTGGAGCGCTCCCCCGTCGGCCATCTCTTCCCCGAGGCCGCCGAGGTCCCCAAGACCGAGGCCGTCCTGCGGGCGCAGGAGGCCGGGCACATCGATCCCGCCCTGGCGGCGGCCGATGTGCACTCCATGGTGATCGCGCTGGCCATGACCTGGTCACCGACCAGCCTCACCTACAGCGCGACCTCGGCCGACCCGGACACCGACCACGACCGGCGGCGTACCGCCCTGGCCACGGCGGTACGCCGCGCGTTCGCACCCGAGCGCGCCTGAGCACGTCCGGTACGCGCCACTCGTACGGTCACACCGTCCGAGCCGGCTCCTCGGTCCTCAGGGGCTTACGGACCAGGAGGCAGCCCTGCGGAGCCCCCGCACCGTCCAGATCCCTCACCAGCGTGGCGTCCACGACGAGCCCGGCGCCCTCCGCCAGAGCGGCGACCCTCTCCGTCGGCAGCAGATGGACATCCAGGGACATGGGGTGGCCGCCGTACCCCCGCTCCTTGCGCCGCAACTCGTCCCCGACGTGGAACCCGAGCAGCAGAAGTCCGCCGGGCGCCAGGACCCGGCTGAACTCGCCGAACACCGTGGGCAGTACGTCCCTCGGGGTGTGGATGACCGAGTACCAGGCGACCACGCCGCCGAGTGCGCCGTCCGCCTGCTCCAGGGCCGTCATCGTGCCGAGGTCGAACCGCAGCCCCGGGTGGGACCGCCGGGCCACGTCGACCATACGAGGCGACAGCTCCACGCCGAACGCCGTCAGCCCGAGCCCGTGCAGATACGCCGTCACATGCCCCGGGCCGCACCCCACATCGGCGACCGGGCGGCCACCGGCGGCCCGTACACGCTCCGCGAACGCGCCCAGCATCGCGCGCCCCAGCGCATCGCTCTCGAACGCGGGGCGCACCAGGGCCGCGTAGTCCACGGCGACGGTGTCGTACGAGGTGCGCGTCTCGCGCAGATAGGTCGGCTCGGTCATGCCGGGAACCCTACGCGCGCGCCTCCTGGCCTCAGCCGTCCTCCTCGTCATCGAGCACGTGCGACGCCCCGTCCCGCGCGGCCGGCCCCGCCAGCCCCACCAGGTCCAGCAGCAGCCGCAGTTCGCGCCCCACGCCGCGCAGCCGCAGCAGCCGGCCCCGTCTGCCGGCGTCGAGCCGGAGCGCGGCCAGTAAGTGGACGGCGGCCAGGTTCGGCCCGCGGAGCCCGCCGACATCACAGACGACGACGCCGGCTCCCCCGGCCGCGTACAACCGCGCGCACAGCTCGGCGCGGAGCCGGGGCACGTCGTCGGGGGTGACGTGGCCCGCGACGACGAGAACGATCGGATCACTGGCATCCACACCAAGGAGACCGATCCCACGGCCGGAACTCATCGCGACGCCCCGTGCACAGCCCGTACGCTGCCGGTCATGACCCATGACCCTGTCGAACAGACCCCTGTCGAACTGGTGATCTTCGACTGCGACGGTGTCCTGGTGGACAGCGAGCGGATATGCGTCCGTGTGGACGCGCAGGTATTCGCCGCGCTGGGCTGCCACTTCACCGAGGAGGAGATCATCGAGACCTTCGTCGGCTCCTCGGGGGAGGTCTACGACGCGGCCGTCGAACAGCGCCTCGGCCGCCCGCTGGAACCGGGGTGGCACGGCGCGTACGAGCACCTCTACCAGGAGGCGTTCGACGCCGGGTTGACGGCGATCGACGGCATCACGGAGGCGCTGGAAGCCCTCGGACTCCCCTTCTGCCTCGCATCGAACGGCGGCCACGCCACCATCCGCCGCAACCTGACGACCACGGGCCTCCACGACCACTTCGAGGGCCGTATCTTCAGCGCCGCCGATGTCGCCAGGGGCAAGCCCGCCCCGGACCTCTTCCTCCACGCGGCCCGGACGATGGGCGTGGCCCCGGAGCGCTGCGCGGTCGTGGAGGACAGTACGTACGGTGTGACGGCGGCCCGCGCGGCGGGCATGCGCGCGTTCGGCTACGCGGGCGGCCTGACGGCCCCGCACAAGCTGGCGGGACCGGGGACGGTCGTCTTCGAGGACATGCGGGAGCTGCCGGGGCTGCTGGCGGGGCGGGCGGTCAGCTGACGGGCAGCTCGGAGGTGTCGATGGCGAGGTCGAAGGGGGCGGGGAGGGTGAGCTTGCCGCCGTACTCGACGGCCTGAAGCGTGCGGTACGTGCCGCTCTCGGGCTCGCCGTAGAGCGTGGCGGTCGGGCGGTCCGACGCCCAGGGATCGAGGAGCAGGTAGAGCGGAACGCCGGCCTGGGCGTAGGCGTGCGCCTTGGTCACGCGGTCACGCGTGGCGCTGTCGGGTGATGTGATCTCCACGACGAGTTTCGCCTGGCCCGCGGGGAACAGCTCCCCGGGCGCGGGCTTGTCCTTCTCCCCCGCCACCACCATCAGGTCGGGCATGAACACACCTCTACAGCTCGGCGCGGCCGCGTGGTACCTCTGGAAGACGTACCACTCCTCCGGAATCACGGTGCCCAGGCTGCGATGAACGCTCGACGCGGTGAGACCGTGGTCCCAAAAAGGAGGAGGCGACACGGTGACGACCCCTTCGACGATCTCCACCTTGTAACCCTCGGGTGCGTCCGCCTGCTCCCAGATACGGACAAGGTCGGCCCAGGCCGGCTCCGGCCCCTCGTCGGCACTGTGTGTACTCACTGCGGTCTCCTTCGGTGTGTCACCCACTCCAGCACGCCGAACGGGACCGGTGGCCGTCCACCGATCCCGTTCACCCGAATGAGGAAACCGCAGGTCAGGCGATACGTTCCCGCACCACCGGCGTGGTCTCGTACGCCGTGCCCGCCGGGCTGATGTCGTACGTGCCCGCCAGGGCCTCGGCCGCGTAAGCGAACTTCTCCGGGGTGTCCGTGTGCAGGGTCAGCAGGGGCTGGCCCGCCGTGACCAGGTCGCCCGGCTTCGCGTGGAGTTCGACGCCCGCGCCGGCCTGGACCGGGTCCTCCTTGCGGGCGCGGCCCGCGCCGAGGCGCCAGGCCGCGACGCCGACGCCGTACGCGTCCAGGCGGGTCAGGACGCCCGAGGACGGGGCGGTGACGACCTGCTGTTCGCGGGCGACCGGGAGGGCCGCGTCCGGGTCGCCGCCCTGGGCCGCGACCATGCGGCGCCAGACGTCCATCGCGGAACCGTCGGCGAGGGCCTTCGCCGGGTCGGTGTCCTTCAGGCCCGCCGCGTCGAGCATTTCGCGCGCCAGGGCCAGGGTCAGCTCCACGACGTCGGCCGGGCCGCCGCCCGCCAGGACCTCGACGGACTCGCGGACCTCCAGGGCGTTGCCCGCGGTGAGGCCGAGCGGGGTGGACATGTCGGTGAGCAGCGCGACCGTCCGTACGCCGTGGTCGGTGCCCAGGCCGACCATGGTGGAGGCGAGTTCGCGGGCGTCCTCGATGGTCTTCATGAAGGCGCCGGAGCCGACCTTGACGTCCAGGACCAGCGAGCCGGTCCCCTCGGCGATCTTCTTCGACATGATCGAGGAGGCGATCAGCGGGATCGCCTCGACGGTGCCGGTGACGTCGCGCAGCGCGTACAGCTTCTTGTCGGCGGGGGCCAGTCCGTCGCCCGCCGCGCAGATGACCGCGCCGGTGGTGTCGAGAACGTCCAGCATCTCGGCGTTGGAGAGCAGTGCCCGCCAGCCGGGGATGGATTCCAGCTTGTCGAGGGTGCCGCCGGTGTGGCCGAGGCCGCGCCCGCTGAGCTGCGGTACGGCGGCGCCGCAGGCGGCGACCAGCGGGGCCAGCGGGAGCGTGATCTTGTCGCCGACGCCGCCCGTGGAGTGCTTGTCGGCCGTGGGGCGCGAGAGCGCGGAGAAGTCCATGCGCTCGCCGGAGGCGATCATGGCGGCGGTCCAGCGGGCGATCTCCGTACGGTTCATGCCGTTGAGCAGGATGGCCATGGCCAGTGCCGACATCTGCTCGTCGGCGACCTCGCCGCGCGTGTAGGCGTCGATCACCCAGTCGATCTGCTCCGGGCTCAGTTCGCCCCGGTCGCGCTTGGTGCGGATGACGGAGATGACGTCCATGGCGGTCCTAATCCTTGAGTTCAACGACGTACGGGTGCGGGTGCGGGTGCGGATCGCGTACAGATGCGGGTGCGGGTGCGGGTCGGGGTGACCCCGCGACGTACAGCGGCCCCGGCGCCGCCGGATCGCGGCGGGGCCGGGGCCGGGTTCAGTGGGAGCGGCCGTCGCGCGAGGGGCCGTTCTTGAGGTGGCCGGGGCCGAAGGCCTGCGGGAGCATGTCGGCGAGCGTGCGGATCCCGTCCGGGGTCTCCATGACCAGCTCGGGGCCGCCGAACTCGTACAGGAGCTGGCGGCAGCGCCCGCACGGCACCAGCACCTCGCCCGCGCCGTCGACGCAGGTGAAGTGGGTGAGCCGGCCGCCGCCGCTGAGCTGGAGCGCGGAGATCAGCCCGCACTCGGCGCAGAGCCCGAGGCCGTACGAGGCGTTCTCGACGTTGCAGCCGGTGAGCGTACGGACCGTACCGCCGTCGTCGGTCACCGCGAGCGCCGCGACACCGACCGGGAACCCGGAGTACGGGGCGTACGCGTGGGACATCGCGTCCCGCGCCGCCGCCCGCAGCGCCTCCCAGTCCACCCCGGCCCCGGCCGGCACGTCCGCGGCCGTCATTTGCCCTGGCCCTTCCGGTACGGGAGTCCGTCCGCCTTGGGCATCCTGAGCCGTTGCGCGGAGAGCGCGAGGACGAGCAGCGTGGTGACGTACGGCGCGGCGTCCACGAACTGGCTGGGCACCTGGTCGGTCAGGCCGTACCAGACGAAGAGCAGCGCCGAGACGGCCGCGGAGATCACCGCGGGCACGTACTTCTTCTTGTAGAGCTGCCAGCCGACGACCAGCACGAGCAGGATCGCGAGGAGCAGCAGCATCGCGTGGACGTTCTCGGCGCCGCCGCGCAGCTTGAGGCTGTCGGTGAAGCCGAAGAGCCCGGCGCCCAGCGCCATGCCGCCCGGCATCCAGTTGCCGAAGATCATCGCGGCGAGGCCGATGTAGCCGCGCCCGCCGGTCTGGCCCTCCTGGTAGATGCCGGTGGAGACGATGGCGAGGAAGGCGCCGCCGAGCCCGGCGAGACCGCCGGAGACGACGACGGCGATGTACTTGTACTTGTAGACGTTGACGCCGAGGGATTCGGCGGCGACCGGGTTCTCGCCGCAGGAGCGCAGCCGCAGGCCGAACGCCGTGCGCCACAGCACCCACCAGGTGCCCGGGATCAGCAGCAGCGCGACGACGGTGAGCAGCGAGAGGCCGGTGACCAGGCCGCCCACCAGCCCCGCGAGGTCGGAGACGAGGAACCAGTGTCTGGCCTGGAGGTCCTGCATCCAGTCGGCGAGTCCCGGGACGGTGATCTCGGTGATCGAATCGACGCGCGGGGACTGCTTGGAGGAGCCGCCCTCGGCCGCGTCGAAGGTGAACTTGGAGAGGTAGCGGGTGGCGCCGACGGCGAGGATGTTGATGGCCACACCGGAGACGATGTGGTTCACGCCGAAGGAGACGGTGACGACGGCGTGCAGCAGTCCGCCGATGGCGCCGCCGATGATGCCGAAGAGGACGCCGGTCCAGGGGCCCCACTGGTAGCCGGCCCAGGCGCCGAACCAGGTGCCGAGGACCATCATCCCTTCGAGGCCGATGTTGACGACGCCCGCGCGCTCGGCCCACAGGCCGCCGAGTCCGGCGAGGCCGATGGGGATGGCGAGTTCGAGCGCGCCGGCGACCTGGCCGACGGAGGTGATGTCGTCGGCGCCGCTGATCAGCCGTACGAGCGAGACCAGGGCGAGCGCGCCGGCGACGATCAGCAGGATGGCGGGCAGGGAGAGGGTGGGCCGGCCGCCGCCCTTCTTGGGGGCGGCGCTCGTGGCGGAGACGGTGCTCGTGGTCGTGGTCACAGCGCGGACCCCTCCTTCTCGGTCTTGTCGTTGCCCGACGGGTCGGTGACCGGGCTGTCGCTGTCGGAAGGGCCGGTTCCGGACGAGCCGGTCCCGGACGGGCCGCCGTCCGACGGGCCGTTGTCCGGCGGGCCGTTGTCCGGCGGGGTGCCGGTGGTGGTGGCGAGGGCGCCGCCCGCGGCGAGTTCCTCGCCGACCTTCTGCTGCTGGCGGCGGAGCCCGTAGCGGCGGACGAGTTCGTAGCTGACCACGACCGAGATCACGATCAGGCCCTGCATGATCGTGGCGATCTCCTTCTCGTACCCGAACTGGTCGAGGGAGGCCGACGACTTGTCGAGGAAGGCGATCAGCAGCGCGCTGAACGCGATGCCCAGCGGGTTGTTCCGGCCCAGCAGCGCGATGGTGATGCCGGTGAAGCCGACGCCGGTGGGGAAGTCGAGACTGTACGTGTGGGTGTCGCCCAGCAGGGTCGGCATCCCGGCGAGTCCGGCGATCCCGCCGGAGACCAGCATCGCGGTGAGGATCATCTTCTTGGCGTCGACGCCGGACGCCTGGGCCGCGCTCTCGCTGGCGCCGGTGGCGCGCAGGTCGAAGCCGAAGCGGGTGCGGCCGAGGACGAACCAGTAGACGATGCCGCAGGCGGCGGCGACGAAGGTGAAGCCGTAGATCTCACCGGCCTCGACGCCCATGTTCAGGCCGGGGAACCAGCCGGACTCCGGGATGTCGCCGGTGGTGAGGTTGTTGGAGCCGGGGGGCTGGACGCCGAAGTTCTTCGGCAGGATCAGCCAGGCGACCAGGCTGGTGGCGATCGAGTTGAGCATGATCGTGGAGACGACCTCGCTCACCCCGCGGGTCGTCTTGAGGATGCCCGCGATCCCTGACCAGAGGGCGCCGACGAGCATCGCGACGATCACGATCAGGGCGATCTGGAGCGGCCCCGGCAGATCGACGCTGGCGCCGACGAGCGCGGCCACCATCGCGGCGAGCCGGTACTGGCCGTCGACCCCGATGTTGAACAGGTTCATCCGGAAGCCGATGGCCACGGCGAGGGCGGCCAGGTAGTACGTGCCGGCCTGGTTGACGATCAGCACCTGTACGTCGACGTACGAGGCCGACTCGAACATGATGCGGTACGGCTCCCACGGGTTGGTGCCCGAGACGAGCAGCACCACCGTGGTGAGGGCGACGGCGACGACCAGTGCGAGCACCGGTCCCGCGAAGCCCAGGATCAGCCGGTCCTTGTCGAATTTCTTCATCGGGCGTCGTCCTCCGGGACCGTGCTCTCCGCTGATGGAGCTGATGCCCCAGGTGCTTCCGGGGCTGCCGGGGCTGCCGGGACCTCCGAGGCTGCCAGGGCTTCCGGGGCTGCGGCTGCCGGGGCCTCTGACACCTCGGACGTCTCTGACGTGCCTGACGCCTCTGTGGCCTCAAGGTGCCCGGTGGCGGCGCCCGTCATGGCCGAGCCCAGCTCCTCCGGGGTGATGGTGGCGGGGTCCGCGTCGGCGACGAGCCGGCCGCGGTACATCACCCGCAGCGTGTCGGAGAGCCCGATCAGCTCGTCGAGGTCGGCGGAGACCAGGAGGACGGCCAGGCCCTCGCGGCGCGCCTCGCGGATCTGGTCCCAGATCTGCGCCTGCGCGCCGACGTCCACCCCGCGGGTGGGGTGCGCGGCGATCAGCAGCTTGGGGTGGTGGCTCATCTCGCGGCCGACGATCAGCTTCTGCTGGTTGCCGCCGGACAGGGAGGCCGCGGTGACCTCGATGCCGGGGGTGCGGACGTCGTACTCGCGCACGATCCGCTCCGTGTCGGCGCGGGCGGCCTTGAGGTCGAGGAGGCCGCGGCGGCTGTTGGGCCGCTCGGTGACATGGCCGAGGATGCGGTTCTCCCAGAGCGGGGACTCCAGCAGCAGGCCGTGGCGGTGCCGGTCCTCGGGGATGTAGCCGATGCCGTCCTCGCGCCTCTTGCGGGTGGGCGCGTGGGAGATGTCCTCGGTGCCGAGGGTGATCGTGCCGCCGTCGGGGTCGCGCATCCCCATCAGCGCCTCGATCAGCTCGGTCTGGCCGTTGCCCTCGACGCCGGCGATGCCCAGGACCTCGCCGCGGTGGATGGTGAAGCCGATCCCGTCCAGGACCTCGCGGACGACGCCGTCGGGGTCGGTGGCGGTGAGCCGCAGTCCGTCGACGGTGAGCACGGGGACGTCCGTGACGGTGGACTCCCGGGTCTCCGGCGAGGGCAGCTCGCTGCCGACCATCAGCTCGGCGAGCTGCTTGGTCGTGGTGCGCGCCGGGTCGGCGGTGCCCACCGTCGTACCGCGGCGTATGACGGTGATGTCGTCGGCGACGGACAGCACCTCGCCCAGCTTGTGCGAGATGAAGATGACGGTGAGGCCCTCGGCCTTCAGCTCCCGCAGGTTGTCGAAGAGCGCGTCGACCTCCTGCGGGACGAGGACCGCGGTGGGCTCGTCGAGGATCAGGATGCGGGCGCCGCGGTAGAGGACCTTGAGGATCTCCACGCGCTGGCGGTCGGCGACGCCGAGGTCCTCGACGAGCGCGTCGGGGCGCACGCCGAGACCGTACGCCTCGGAGATCTCCTTGATCTTCCTGCGCGCCTTGGTGCCGATGCCGTGCAGCTTCTCGCCGCCGAGAACGACGTTCTCCAGGACGGTGAGGTTGTCGGCCAGCATGAAGTGCTGGTGGACCATGCCGATGCCGCGCGCGATGGCGTCGGCGGGGCTGCCGAAGGCGGCCTGTTCGCCGTCGACGGTGATGGTGCCCTCGTCCGGCTTCTGCATGCCGTAGAGGATCTTCATCAGGGTCGACTTGCCGGCCCCGTTCTCCCCCACGAGGGCGTGGACGGTGCCCTTGCGGATGGTGATGTCGATGTCGTGGTTGGCGACGACACCGGGGAAGCGCTTGGTGATCCCCTGGAGCAGCACGGCGGGCGGCGCCGCGGGCGCGGGGCGCTCGGCGGTCTCCGGGGTCGCGGGCGGGCTCGGGGGGCTGCTGGGCGGAGTGGTGGACGCGTTGATGACGCACTCTCCTCGGCGGGGAAGGAGCGGGGGGTGAGGCTGTGGGGGCAGGGCGGGGGTGAAGCTATCGCGCCGGAGGGCCGTCAACACGCTGTGCGCTGCCAGAAGGTGATGCGATGACGAACGGTCCGGGTCTCCCGGGGCCCGGAGCGGCGGCGGATGCCGTCGTCCGGGCCCCGGGAGACCCGAGGTGCACGGCGCTCGGACCGGGGTGCGGTCCGCGCGTGCGATGTTACGGGGTGGTCTTGACGGTGATCTTGCCGTCGATGATGTCCTTCTTCGCCTTCTCCACGGCGGTGACGACATCGGTCATCTTCGTGTACGCCGGGTTGGAGTCGGCCAGGCCGACGCCGTCCTTGTCCAGGCCGTACCGGATCTCACCGGACTCGGGCTTGCCGTCCTTGACCGACTTGATCAGGTTGTAGACGGAGTCGGCGACGTCCTTGGTGACCGAGGTGAGGATCTTGTCCTTGTACTTGGCCAGGCCCTTCTGCGCGTACTGGTCGGAGTCGACGCCGATCGCCCACTTGCCGGCCGTCGCGGTCGCCTCGATGGCGCCGAAGCCCGCGAGACCGGCGGCGTGGTAGACCACGTCGGCGTTCTTGTCGAGCTGGCCCTGCGCGGCGGCCTTGCCGAGGTCGGGCTTGGAGAAGCCGTCGAAGTTCGGGGGCTGCGTCAGGTACTGCGACAGGATCTTCACCGACGGGTCGGTGGCCTTGACGCCCTGCTCGAAGCCGGCCTGGAACTTCTTGATCAGCGGGGTCTCGACACCGCCGATGAAGCCGACGGTCTTCGTCTTGGTGGTCTTGGCCGCGGCGACGCCCGCGAGGTAGGAGCCCTGCTCCTCGTTGAACACCATGTTGGCGATGTTCTTGTCGGTCACCGACGAGTCGTCGATGATCCCGAAGGAGACCTTCGGGAACTTCGGCGCGACCTTCTTGATCGCGGGCGCGTAGGCGAAGCCGACCCCGATCACCGGGTTGTTGCCGGCGCGGGCCAGGTCGGTCAGGCGCTGCACCTTGTCGGCGTCGCCCTCCCCGTCCGTCGGCTCCGAGTCGGTGCCCTTGACGCCGAGGTCCTTCTCGGCCTTGGCCAGACCGGCGTAGGCCGCGTCGTTGAAGGACTGGTCACCCTTGCCACCGACGTCGTAGGCGATGGCGGCCTTGGCCTCGTTGGAGTCGGTTCCGGCCTCCGACGAAGACTTGCCGCCACAGGCGGTGACGGAGAGCGCGAGTGCCGCTGACGCGGCGCCCACGGTGGCTATCCTGGTGATCCGGCGCACGGAAGGCTCCTTCTGGCCTGAGCGCCTCTTCCGGCGCTGGTTTCGCGGCGATCGTAACGCGCGTAGATGTCAGATAAAGACCTGTACGGAAGCCGTTATCGGATCGTCGCGAACGGGAAGCGAACAGCAGGGGAGCGAGAGGCGCGCCGGAGCTCCCCGGGCCGGTTACGGACGGTCGCCGTCGATCAACGCGGCGGCGGTGAAAAGCTCCACCCCGACCTGGATGGCGTGCTCGTCGACGTCGAAATCGCCACGATGCAGGTCGTACCGCGCCTGGCTGCCGGGGACCCGTACGCCGAGCCGCGCCATGGCCCCCGGCACCTGTTCGAGATACCAGGAGAAGTCCTCGCCGCCGAGGCTCTGCTCGGTGTCCTCGATTGCATACGAACCGCGGCGCGCGGCGTGCGCGGTACGGAGCAGTTCGGTGACGACGGGGTCGTTGACGACCGGCGGCACCCCCCGTACGTACGTGATCAGTGACTTGGCGCGGTGGAGCGTGGCGACCTCGTCGATCGCGGCGTGCACCAGGTCCGGCGCGTCCCGCCACGCGGGCAGGTCCAGGCAGCGGACGGTGCCGGACAGCTCGGCGTGCTGCGGGATGACGTTGCAGGCGTGGCCCGCCTCGATACGGCCCCAGGTGAGGGCGAGCCCGGAGCGGGCGTCGACGCGGCGCGCGAGCAGCGCGGGCACCTCGGTGGCGACCTTGGCGACCGCGGTGACGAGGTCGGTGGTGAGGTGCGGGCGGGCGGTGTGGCCACCGGGGCCGTCGAGGGCGATCTCCAGCCGGTCACAGGCGGAGGTGATCGGTCCTGGCCGCAGTCCGATCGATCCGGCGTCGACCTTGGGGTCGCAGTGCACGGCGATGATCGATCCGACGCCGTCCAGGACACCGGACTCGATGGCGTCGGCGGCGCCGCCGGGCAGTACCTCCTCGGCGGGCTGGAAGATCAGCCGTACGGCGGACGGCAGCAGCCCCTGCCGGTGCAGGTCGGCGAGGACGAGCCCGGCGCCGAGGACCGCGGCGGTGTGCACGTCGTGCCCGCAGGCGTGCGCGCGGTCGGGCACGGTGGAGCGGTACGGGACGCCGGTCTTGGTGTCCGGGATGGGCAGACCGTCGATGTCGGCGCGCAGGGCGAGCATGGGGCGCGCGGGGTCCGGGGTCCCGATGTCGCAGACGAGCCCGGTGCCGGTGTGGAGGACGCGCGGTTCGAGTCCGGCCTGCTCCAGCCTGCGCTTGAGCGCTGCGGTGGTCCGGAACTCCTGGTTCCCCAGCTCGGGGTGCATGTGCATGTCCCGGCGGAAGGCGATCAGCTCGTCGCGCAGGGCGTCGGGCAGCGTGCCGGGGAGTGCCGGGTGCGTCGCTTCCCCGGGCAGATCGGTTTCGGACTCGCAGGACATCAACTGGCTCACCTGTCGAAGGGTAGGCCCCTTTAGTGATCAACCACCCCCTGATCAATAAAATTTCAGCCACTCAGGCGAAGAAACCTGGCGGCGGTGTGCATGCCGGAAAGACAGAGTGGGTATACCGGCATCTTCCGACTCGGCGGTCGTCACGCTCACCAGCCGCACGGTTCAGAGATCGTCCGGCAGAATCCTGAAGTGCGCACACCTGCGGCGACAGCCGCACCGCCCGCACCGCCCTGACGGCGGCCGGCCCGCCACCCGGGGAGGGGAGCGGGCCGGGACGGGGCCGGTGAGTCGGGGTCAGGCCGGTGACGGGAGTCTCGGGAGGCGGTGGACGTCGCGGGCCGTGCCCGTGACGCCGGAGAGGAAGCCCTGGGCGCGGGGCGAGGCCGTCTCCTTGAGCCATTCCGGGGCTATGTCGCAGACCGCGACCCGTACGCCCGTGCCCGCGAGGGCCAGCGGCAGGGTGTGGACCACCGTGGAGGGGAAGCTCAGCACCGTACGGCCGATCGGGCCGCGGCGGGCGATCAGCTCCAGGGGCAGGTCGGGGCGGACGATCTCCAGGCCCGTCGCGTTGTGGAGCCGGTGGAGCTTGTCGACGTGCTCCCGGCGGTGGGCGAAGTAGCGCGTCGCCCCGTGGGTGCGGGCGAGCGCGATGACCGCCTCGGTGTACAGGTCCGCGTCGACCACGCCCGTCTCGACCAGCGAGGTGCCGACCATGTCGGCACCGGTCGTGATCCGCGGCGGCCCGAAGGTCGCGCGCGTCCAGGCGAAGGTGTTGGCCGTCACGGTGATGCCGTCCGGCACCCCCTCGACCGGCATCGAGGTGAAGACCTCGACGGTACGGGCGGCCGACGGGGTGAGCCGGCGGCGCGCGGCCGCGGTGACCGGTGCCAGGACCAGTTCCCGCGGCCCGCGCGACCCGCCGCGCCGGTGCCAGCGCACCAGCCGCTCGCCCCGGGCGAGCTGCCCGACGAACTCCATCGTCGCCGTGCCGTCGTCGACGACCGTCAGCTCCTTGGTGGGGACCAGGGCCAGCAGGAGCTGTACGTAGCGGGAGAACGGGTCGCCGATGACGACCCGGTCCGCCTTCCGCAGCAGCGGTGCCAGCTCCCGTACCGTGCGCAGCGGCGCCCCCGCCCCACCGCGCGCCTCCTGCCAGCGCACCGTGAAGCCCTCGTCGCGGGCCAGCTCGGCCACCCGGCGGAGCTGGCCGCGCGACATGGGGTCGGTGGGCGACAGCACGACGACGGTGAGCGCGTCACCCGTCGCGTTGAGGTGCGCCCACTCCAGCACGTTCAGAAGCTGGACCGGGCTCTCGACGAAGGCGATCGTGGGCGCGGAGGCTGCCGCGGCAGCGCTCTCGCTCGGGTACGGGGAGCTGCCCCCGCCGGCACCGGTCATGGCGTCAGACCGCTACCGGCTCGGCGGCCTCGGCGATGACGCCCGCGACGCGGCGGAGCTTCTTCATCGGGCCGAGCTCCGACTCGTACACCTTCTTGACGCCGTCACCGAGGGACGCCTCGATGGTGCGGATGTCGCGGACGAGGCGCGTCAGGCCCTGCGGCTCGACGGAGGCGGCCTGGTCCGAGCCCCACATGGCGCGGTCGAGGGTGATGTGGCGCTCGACGAACGTGGCGCCGAGGGCGACGGCGGCGAGGGTGGTCTGGAGACCGGTCTCGTGGCCGCTGTAGCCGATCGGGACGTTCGGGAACTCGGCCTGGAGGGTGTTGATCACCCGCAGGTTCAGCTCCTCGGCCTTGGCCGGGTACGTCGACGTGGCGTGGCAGAGCAGGATGTTCTCGCTGCCCAGGACCTCGACCGCGTGGCGGATCTGCTTCGGCGTCGACATGCCGGTGGAGAGGATGACGGTGCGGCCGGTGGCGCGCAGGGCGCGCAGCAGCTCGTCGTCGGTGAGGGAGGCGGAGGCCACCTTGTGGGCGGGCACGTCGAACTTCTCCAGGAAGGCGACGGCCTCGGTGTCCCACGGGGAGGCGAACCAGTCGATGCCGCGCTTGGCGCAGTGCTCGGCGATGGTGCGGTACTCGTCCTCGCCGAACTCGACGCGGTGGCGGTAGTCGATGTACGTCATCCGGCCCCAGGGGGTGTCGCGCTCGATGTCCCACTGGTCGCGCGGGGTGCAGATCTCCGGGGTGCGCTTCTGGAACTTGACCGCGTCACAGCCCGCCTCGGCGGCCACGTCGATCAGGGCCAGGGCGTTGTCCAGCTCACCGTTGTGGTTGATGCCGATCTCGCCCGTGATGTAGACGGGGCGGCCGGGGCCCGCGGTCCGGGTGCCGAAGGTCCGCAGACGGGAGGGGGAGTTGGTGCTCATGGCGGTGCGTCCTTAACTGTTGACTGCGTGGAGGGTGTGGGGGTTCACGGGGGCGGTGGGAGTGGTGGAGAGCGCGGGGCCGAGAAGCCAGGTGGCGATCTCCCTGATGGCTCCCTCACCGCCGGGCCTGGTGGTGACGGCGCGCGCCGCGGCGCGTACCTCGTCGTGGGCGCTCGCGACGGCCACCGGCCAGCCGGCGAGGCCGAAGCACGGCAGGTCGTTGACGTCGTTGCCGACGTAGAGGACCCGTTCGGGCGCGATGCCGTGCTCGTCGCACCACTGCTTGAGCGCCAGGTCCTTGCGGTCGATGCCGTGCAGCACCGGTACCTGGAGCTTGCGGGCGCGGGCCGCGACGACCGGGTTCTGCTCGGTGGACAGGATGAGCAGTTCGAGCCCGGAGCGGCGCAGCGCGGCGATCCCGAGGCCGTCGCCGCGGTGCACGGCGACGGTTTCGCGGCCGTCGGAGTCGATGTGGACCTTGTCGTCGGTCTGCGTCCCGTCGAAGTCGAGGACGACGGCGTCGACGTCGTCGTACGAGGGGAGGACCTGCGGGTCGAGGAGCGGCGCGAGGAGCCGGGCGCGGGCCAGGTCGTGCGGGTCGTCGATCTCCAGGACCCGCGCGGGGTCGGTGGGGACGAGCGCGGTGCGGCCGAAGAAGCGGTGGCGCGCGGCGCGGAAGCCGTCGGCGCGCATCGCGTAGGCGGCGCCGGTCTCCAGGTACTCCTGGGGGCGGTCCTGGCGGCGCGGCCGGTTCGCCTTGTCGTGGTTGACGCCGTAGCCGTCCGGTTCGGCGCGGCCCGCGCCGTCCTGGCGCCAGACGAAGCCGTGGGTGGGCGCGACGGTCAGGGCGGTGTCCGCGCCGTCCTCGGTGACGGCGCCGGTGACGCCGTCCAGGTCGTCGGCGGTGAGGAAGGGGCTGGTGCACTGCACCAGCAGCACGACGTCCAGGTTGTCGGCGCCGCCGTCGCCGCGCGTCGCGCCGTACGCGTCCATGGCGTGCAGGACGGCGTCCTCGCTGGTCGCGGTGTCCCCCGCGATCGCGGCGGGGCGCAGGACGACCTCGGCGCCCGCCGTGCGGGCCGCCTCGGCGATCAGGGCGTCGTCGGTGGAGACGACGACGTCGGTGACGCGCCGGGCCGCCAGGCAGGCGCGGACCGCCCGGACGACGAGCGGGACGCCGCCGACGGCGGCGAGGTTCTTGGCGGGTACGCCCTTGGATCCGCCGCGTGCGGGGATCACCGCGAGGACGGTCATCAGTACTCCGTAGGGGGTCGGGTGTGCGCGGCTCGTGCGGGGACAGGTCGTGCGGGGGTGCCCGGGTGTCCGGCGGGCGCGGTCACAGCTCGCCCATCCGGCGGATGACCGGCGCCACCCGCTGCACCCCGTGCCGGTAGGCGCCGCGGGCCGCTCCCCGTACCGCCTCGCGCACCACGCGCCGTACCCCGCTCGTGCTGTTCTCGGCGGTTCTGGCGGCGGCGGGCAGCGGAGTCCCGTCCGCCGCGAGGTGGTAGCGGGCGAGCAGGCCCGGGAGGTATCCGGGGGCGGTGGTGGCCGTGTAGTACGGGCTGATCCCGGGGAGTTCCCCGGCGCCGGCCCGCTCGGTCAGTTCGGTGACGCGCCGGCGGGCCGTGTCGAAGGCCTTGGCGTACGAGCCGTCCGCGGCGACGCCCTGCCGTTGGGCCCACCGGGCGTCGGGGACGGGGCGTCCGCCGCCGTCGAGCTGGTCCCAGGAGGCCAGGCAGCCGGAGCCGATGAAGTGGTGGTTGCCGAGCGGTTCGCGCACCCCGAAGTCGGTGAGGATCGCGGTGGGCACGGAACGGTGCAGGGACTCCAGGGCGGCCGTCGAGGAGACGGTGACCAGCAGGTCCGTACGGTCCAGGACCTCGCCCATGTTCCCGTACACCAGGCGGAAGTTGTCCGGCAGTCCGCCGGGCACCTTCTCCGCGAGGCGCTGGTACGGGAACTCCTCGATGTGCGTGGTGTGCTCGCCGGGCTTGCTGCGCAGCTTGAGCAGCACCTCGCGGCGCGGGTGGAGCCTGGCGTGCTTGACGAGGCGGCGCAGCAGGTACGTACGGTCGGCGCGGGTCGCCGGTACGGACGGCTGCGCGGCGAAGACGAGGGTGTCGCGGCCCTCCTCGGGCTGGTAGCGGGCGCCGCCGAGGAACGGCAGCGCGGCCTCGGTGACGGAGGACGCGTCGGCGCCCACGCCCTCGTACACGGCGCGGAAACGCTCCGCGTCGTAGAGGGAGTTGGCGAGGACGACGTCCGCGCCGTGGCGCAGCAGGAGCCCGTCGGAGAGCTTCTCGTAGACGACACCGACATAGCCGGTGACGACGACGGGCCGCTCCGCGAGCTTCAGCGCGGCGATGCCGTGCAGCATCGCCTGGACGGCGCCGCCGACGAGGGCCAGCACGACGATGTCGTACGACTCCTCGCGCAGCGCCCGCAGGAAGGCGGTCCCGGTCACCTCGCGCAGGGCGTCCGCGTCCGCGCCGACCTCCGCGAGCTGACGGGGCGTGGGCGTGGCCCGGCCGCGCAGCAGGAAGCCGCTGAGCTCTGTGGGGCGGTCGTCCGGGGCGATGCGGCGCGCGGTGAGCGCGCCCCACTTCCACCGGGTGTCGGAGTCGGCGAGCACGGCGACCCGGACCGGTTGGCTGATACGTGATGGCACGCCGAGGACGTTAGGAAGCCATTCCGTTTCTCGGCCCAACTCAATGGCAATGGAGGGTTAACAACACGTCTACGAATGAAGTCGCACCCCGGGAAATGCCCGGAACGGCCACCACCTTCGGCCGATTCACTGTTCCGACACTCTTCGTTCATCTGGGATGCCCCGCGAAGTCAGCCCTGATGACGGCATGCCCCCTAGCGTCAGCCGGGTGGTGAAGCTCTCTGTTGTCGTGCCGTTCTACAACGTGCGGACATATGCCCCCGAAACCTTGCGCAGTCTGCAGGCGAATACGCGTGCCGACTTCGAATTCCTGCTTGTCGACGATTGTTCGTCGGACGGTACCGGCGAGATCCTGGACCGCGCCGAACGCGAACTGCCCGGCGCCAGGGTGATCAGACACGAGCGGAACGGAGGACTCGCCACCGCGCGCAACACCGGTCTGGACGCCGCGACGGGTACGTACATCACGTATCTGGACGGCGACGACTGGGTGGTTCCCGGCTATTTCGAGCGGCTGCTCGCGGCGGCCGAGGAACTGGACGTCGATTTCGTCCGTACCGACCATGTGCAGTTCACCGGCAAGTCCCGGGCGGTGCACCGGGTCCCGGTCGGCCGGCGCTCCACGGTGCTGAACCCGCGGGACGCGATCCTGCCCGCCGACCGGTCCACCTCGGTCGACTACGCCTACGCGTGGGCCGGGATCTACCACCGCCGGCTGGTCGACCGCGGGCTGCTGCACTTCACGGACGGGCTGCGCACCGCCGAGGACCGGCCCTGGATCTGGCGGCTGCACCGGGAGGCGGAGTCGTTCGCCGCGGTGAGCCTGCACGGGGTGTTCTACCGGCGCGGGGTCACCTCGTCGCTCACCCAGATCGGTGATGTCAGACAGCTCGACTTCATCCGGGCGTTCGACCAGGTGGTGGCGGAGACGGCCGCGGACCGGGACGCGGATCTGCTGCTGCCGAAGGCCGTACGGACGTACTGCGCGGTCATGGCCCACCACCTTGGCTCCATCGAGAGGTTCGAACCGCCCGTGGCACGTAAACTCCGCTCGCTCAGCGCGGCGGCCCTCAAGCGCATTCCGGCGCCGCTCCTCACGGAGACCCTGGACTCGATGGACTCCGCGCGGGCCGGGCGGCTGCGCCGGGTCCGCCGGCGTCCGGTCGCGCAGCGCGGGCCGGAGGCGGCAGCCTGATGAGCACCTCGGCCAAGGGCACCACGCAGCTCTTCTTCGCCTGCACGCAGTACGCGGCGGCGACCGTCACGGCGGCCGTCCGGGCCGGGCTGTTCGGCCCGCGCGCGGAGCACCGCCGGATCCTGGTCATCAGCGACACCTCGTCCGCCCCGGAGCTGGGCTCCGCGCTGGAGACGCTGCCCGGCTTCCGCCGGCTGCGGCCGGAGTACGACGAGATCCGGTCCTGGAACGACTTCGTACGGCCCTTCCACCCGGCCGGCTGGTCCCCCCGCGAACAGGACGCCTCGCTGTGGCAGCGGGCCGTCCGGGAGGCCTGGGGGCTGGGCGACGCGCCGGTGGAGATCGCCTGCGAGTCGATCCAGGCCAATCCGTCCCAGGCGGTCGCGGTCATCTTCGGGGACAGCCCGCTCCATGTGTACGCGGACGGGCTGATGAGTTACGGGCCCACGAGGAGCAAGCTCGACCCGCTGATCGGGGGGCGGGTCGAGCGGCTGCTGCACCTGGATCTCGTACCGGGTCTGAAGCCGCTGCTGCTGACGGAGTTCGGCGTCGAGCCGGAGATCATCCCGGACAGCACCTTCGTGGAGGTGCTCGCCGAGATCGCGGACGCGGAGAGCGCGGCGGACGCGCGGCTGGACGCGATCGCGGACGGTGGGGCCCTCGACGAGCCGCCCGCGCTGATCCTCGGCCAGTACCTCTCCGCACTCGACATCCTCACCGTGGCGGAGGAGGAGGAGCTGCATCTGGGGATGGTCAGGGGCGCGATCGCCCGGGGCCACCGCAATGTCGTCTTCAAGCCCCACCCCTCCGCGCCCGCGCAGTGGTCGCGGAAGCTGGAGGAGGAGGCGGCGGCCCTCGGGGCGACGCTGACGGTACGGTCGGGCCCCGTGCTGGCCGAGGTGCTGTACCAGCGGCTGCGCCCCGCCCTCGTCATCGCCTGCTTCTCCACGGCCCTGTTCACGGCCCAGGCCTTCTACGGGCTGCCGGTCGCGCGGACGGGCACGGAACTGCTGCTGGAGCGGCTGGCCCCGTACCAGAACAGCAACCGGGTGCCCGTGACGATCGTGGACGCGCTGCTGCCGCCCCTGGAGGGGACGGCGGGCGCGGGTGCGGGCGCGGCTCAGGGCGAGCCCGCGTCGCACGAGCCGTACGAGCCGCTGTCCGAGCTGGTCGCGGCCGTCGGGTTCGCGATGCAGCCGCAGATCTACCGGAGTCTGCGCCCGGCCGCCGAGGGCTTCCTCTCGCGGCACCTGACCCCGCGCACCTCGGTCTACTTCAAACGCCGCAGGCTCGCGGTGCTGGCGCTGCCGGGCGGCGTTCCCACCCAGCTCGCCTTCATCCCGCGCAACGCGACGGTACGCAGGGTCGCCCGGCACGCACGCTCGTTCAAGAAGGCGGCCCTGGGCTGAGATCCCGGCCGGCCGTGCGAGGCGGAGCGTTGCGACGGAACGCGGCGCTCCGCCTTACGTGGTCCGTGACCTGTGATCCGTACGAAGCCCGTGTTCATCCATGTTCATCCATTCCCCGACCGACGCATCGACGCAGGGACGAACGGAACCCCGGAATGACTCAAACGATCCTGGCCCAAGCTCCGGAGCCGGCGCCCGAGCCAGTGGGTACCCCGGCCCTCGCCCCGGAGCCCGCCCCCGCGGCGCCCCCCGGGAAGGAGAACCGCCTGCGCGCCCTGGACGGCCTGCGGATCCTCGCCGCCCTGATGGTGTGCACCTTCCACTACGCGGGGAAGGGGCAGGTGGAACGCGCGTGGGGCCAGTCCCCGAAGGAACTCTTCCCCGATCTGTCGGCGGTCGCCACCTACGGTTCGCTGGGGGTGCAGCTCTTCTTCGTCATCAGCGGCTTCGTCATCTGCATGAGCAGCTGGGGCCGTTCGCTCGGTGACTTCTTCCGCTCCCGCGTCACCCGGCTCTACCCGGCCTACTGGGCGGCCATCGTCCTCGTCACCGCCGCGTGCGTCGCCCTGCCGTCGGTCATCGCCCCCCTGCGCCTCAACGAGGTGCTGGTGAACCTGACGATGCTCCAGCAGCCGATGGGCGTGGACCGGGTCCTCGGCGTGTGCTGGACCCTGTGGGTCGAGGCGCGCTTCTACCTGCTCTTCGCGCTCTTCGTGGTGTGGAAGGGCGTCACGTACCGCCGGGTCGTCATCTTCTGCTGCCTGTGGACGGTGGCGGGGGTGTTCGCCCGGGTCGCCGACCATCCGCTCACCGACGAACTCGTCATGCGTGACCACGCGCCGTTCTTCATCGGCGGCCTCGCGCTCTACCTGATCCACCGGTACGGCAGCGATCTCCTGCTCTGGTCGATCGTCGGCACCAGTTGGCTGCTCGGCCAGCGGTACTCGACGACCGCGCTGTGGGACCCGAACGCGACGAGCGTCTTCCAGGAGCGCTCCCCCTACGTGATCCTGCTCCTGGTCACCTTCGCCTTCGGCGCGGTGGCCGCCGTGGCGCTCGGCTGGCTGCGGTGGGCGAACTGGCGCTGGCTGACCTTCGCCGGGGCGCTCACGTACCCCTTCTACCTGATCCACGAACACCTCGGCTGGTTCGTGATCGCCGTCTACCACCGGAAGTTCGGCCTGGAGCCGCGGCTCACGTTCGTCGCCACGGTCGTCTCGCTGCTCGTGGTCGCCTGGCTGATCCACCGGCTGGTGGAGAAACCGGTCGGCCCGCGCATGAGGCGGATGATGAAGCGGCAGGCGGAGCGGCTGCGCACGTCGTCGTAACGCCCCGGCACGGCCCACGTACGGACGGCGGCCCGGGAGTTCACCGCTCCCCGGCCGCCGTCCGCCCGGATCACCAGGCCCAGCGCTGCTCCGCGCCGCCGTTGCACGTCCAGATGATGGCGGCGGTGCCGTTCGCCGTGGAGCCGCCGTTGTCGAGGGAGAGGCACTTGCCGGACTTCACGTTCAGGAGTTCACCGCTGTTGTAGAGCACCCAGGACTGCTCGGCGCTGCCGTTGCACGTGTACTGGATCGCGGCAGCCCCGTTGGCGGTGGAACCGCCGCCGGCCACCGAGAGGCACTTGCCGCTCTTGAGGTTGAGCAGCCCGGCGCTGTCGAACGCCCAGTACTGTTCGTCGCCGCCGTTACATGTGTACTGAATGGCGGCGGCATTGTTCCCGGTGGAACCGCCCCCCGATATGGAGAGGCATTTACCGCTCTTTCCGTTGAGCAGCGTCGCGTACACGGCATTCTGGTCGGCGAAGGCCGTTCCCGTACCGGCGAAAACGGCCGCGGTCGCCACTCCCACGGCGAAGACCCCACGAATGAGCGCGGTGCGCACCATAACCATCCCCTTCAGGAAGCAACTGGAACAACACCGGGATCCTGTCAGAGAATTCTGCCGAAATATCGGCCGTTTTCGGTCGTACCGGAAAGGGAACGCACGGCGGGGCGCGGGCGACATCCTTGTTCCGCCCCGCCGAACGGGAGGGAAAGAGGCTGCGTGGATCCGGCCGGAACGGACGACTCCGGGCGGCACGGACCAGCACCGCCCGTTCCGTGATCGACCGAAACCGACCCCTTGCGGTTTCAGCGTGTGTCCGGCCGCTCACCCACGGGCCCCGTCCCGCCAACTGGGCCTGGGGCCAACGGGGCGGCCCGCCCCCGACGGCCATGCCGGCCGGGCGGGCGGGGACCCGATCGGCCTGACGGAATGGCTGGCGGAGGCCGGCCGCCCCTACACTCCACACAACGACGCGTGACGAGGCGTGACGGCCGATCGACAGGGAGTGCGCATGAAGGCGAACAAGGGCGACCGGCTGGTCATGCACGGCAGGGTCGTCGGCAAGCACGACCGCGTCGTGGAGATCGTGGAGGTGCTGGGCCCGGAGGGCACGCCGCCCTTCCGGGTACGCGCCGAGGACGGCCACGAGACCATCATGTCGCCGGGTCCGGACACGATGGTCGAACACCGCAAGGGCAACGACTGACGCCCCACCGAGGGGCCGCGGCCCGTCAGTGGGCGATGGTGTCGATCAGCTCCCGCGCGCCCTGGCGCAGCAGCGCGAGGGCGACGGACGCGCCGAGATCGGCCGGGCTGAGCAGCCCGGCCCACTCGTGGGCGTTGAGCACGGTCTTGCCGTCCGGAGTGAAGACGCAGGCCCGCAGCGAGAGATCACCGTTGGGGCGGGCGGTGGCGTACCCGGCGATGGGGCTGTTGCAGTGCCCCTGGAGGACGTGCAGGAACATCCGCTCGGCCGTCGTCTCCCGGTAGGTGTCCGGGTCTCCGAGGCCGCTGACCGCGTCGATGAGCGTCGCGTCGCCCTCACGGCACTGGAGGGCGAGGACCCCGGCGCCGATGGGCGGGCACATCGTCTCGGGCGACAGGATCTCCGTGATCACGTCGGTGCGGCCGATCCGTTCCAGGCCGGCGGCGGCGAGCAGCAGCGCGTCGGCCTCACCCGCGGCGAGCTTCTCCAGCCGGCGGTTGGCGTTGCCCCGGAACGGGACGCACTCCAGATGCGGGTGGGAGGCGGCGAGCTGGGCGGTCCGGCGTACCGACGACGTACCGATCCGCGTCCCCTCGGGCAGCCGGTCGAGGGTCAGACCGCCGGGGTGGATCAGGGCGTCACGGATGTCGTCCCGCTTGAGGAACGCCGCGAACGTCGTGCCCGCGGGCAGCGGCCGGTCCGCCGGTACGTCCTTGACGCAGTGCACCGCGAGATCCGCCTCGCCCGCGAGGAGCGCGGCGTCGACCTCCTTGGTGAAGGCGCCCTTCCCCTCGACCAGGGAGAGGTCGCCCATCCACTTGTCACCGGTGGTCTTGACGGGCACCACCTCGGTCACCGTACCGGGATGGAGCGCCCGCAACTCGGCACGGACCCGCTCCACCTGGGCCAGGGCCATGGGCGAGTCGCGGGAGACGATACGGATCAGCTCAGGAGCGGACATGCCATCCACGATAGACCGCCCGCGGATGCCTCCCGGACCGCCGCCGGACCGACGCACGCACCCCGGCCGGCGTCAGACGCTGCTCAGTGAGAGCTTCGCCGCGAACCCGAGGAACATCGCTCCCGCCGCCGTCGTCATCCCCGCCGAGAGGCGCTTACGGCGGCGGAAGGCCGCCGCGAGCCGGGTGCCGCCGAATATCAGCGCCGTGAGGTAGAGCGCGCTGGCCGCGTTGGCGAGGATCCCCAGGAGTACGAAGGAGAGCGCGGGGTGGGCGTAGCCGGGGTCGACGAACTGGACGAAGAAGGAGATGAAGAACAGGATCGCCTTCGGGTTGAGCAGACTGATCATCAGTGCCTTGCGGTACGGGCGCTCGACCGCCGGGGCCGTCTCCCGTCCGCCGGCGGGGTTCGGCTCGTCCCGTTCGTGCCGGGCGCGCCACATCGACCACGCGGCGCGCAGCATCCCGACGGCCAGCCAGGTCAGATATCCGGCGCCCGCGTACTTCACGATGCCGAACAGCACGTCGTTCGCCTGGAGGAGCGAGGCGACGCCCGCCGCCGAGAGCACCATCAGGACCGTGTCACCGCACCAGACCCCCGCGGCGGCCTGGTAGCCCGCGCGTACGCCTCGCCGGGCCGCGACCGAGAGCACGTAGAGGGAGTTCGGGCCCGGCAGGAGAACGATCAGCGCGAGGCCGACGAGATAGGTCGGCAGATCAGTGACACCCAACATGTACCGGAGTGTCGCATACGAGTTCGATGCCTTGCCGGGATATTCCGGCTGCCGGACACCGCCGCCCGACACGCCCCGGGGAACGCCCCGCGAGCGCCCCGGAGCCGCCCCGGGAACGCCCGGGGAAAGGGGCGCGCGGTGCCGTCGGAACGCCTCAGCGGTGCTGTCGGAACACTTCAACGGTGCCGTCGGAACGCCTCAGTACGCGTCCACCGGAACGTACGTCCCCCACACCTCCCGCAGCGCGTCGCACACCTCCCCCACCGTCGCCCGCGCCCGCAGCGCCGTCCGCATCGGGTGGAGCACATTGGCCGTGCCCGCCGCCGCCTCCCGCAGCTCGGCGAGCGCCGCGGACACCGCCGCGCCGTCCCGCTCCGTCCGCAGCCGCGCCAGCCGCGCCGCCTGGCGGGTCTCGATCCCGGGGTCGACGCGCAGCGGGGTGTACGGCTCCTCCTCGTCCAGCGCGTACCGGTTCACGCCGACGACCACCCGCTCACCGCTCTCCGTCTGCTGGGCGACGGCGTACGCGGCGCGCTCGATCTCGCCCTTCTGGAAGCCCCGTTCGATGGCGCCGACCGCGCCGCCCATGTCCTCGACGCGCGCCATCAGCGCGAGCGCCGCCGCCTCCACCCCGTCCGTCAGCCGCTCGACGGCGTACGACCCGGCGAACGGGTCGACGGTCGCGGTGACGTCCGTCTCGTACGCCAGCACCTGCTGGGTACGGAGCGCGAGGCGCGCCGCCTTGTCCGAGGGGAGCGCCAGGGCCTCGTCGTAGGAGTTGGTGTGCAGCGACTGCGTGCCGCCGAGGACCGCCGCCAGGGCCTGGACCGCCACCCGGACGAGATTGGTCTCCGGCTGCTGCGCGGTGAGCTGCACGCCCGCCGTCTGGGTGTGGAAGCGCAGCATCAGCGACCTGGGGTTCCGCGCGCCGAACCGCTCGCGCATGATCAGGGCCCAGATCCGGCGCGCGGCACGGAACTTGGCCACCTCTTCGAGGAGCGTCGTACGCGCGACGAAGAAGAAGGAGAGCCGGGGCGCGAACTCGTCCACCTCCATGCCCGCCGCCAGCGCCGTCCGTACGTACGCGATGCCGTCCGCCAGCGTGAACGCGATCTCCTGCGCGGGCGTGGCCCCGGCCTCCGCCATGTGGTAGCCGGAGATCGAGATGGTGTTCCACTTCGGGATCTCGGCGTGGCAGTACCGGAAGAGGTCGGCGACCAGCCGCAGGGAGGGTTCCGGCGGGAAGATGTAGGTGCCGCGCGCGATGTACTCCTTCAGCACGTCGTTCTGGACGGTCCCCGTCAGCTCCCTCGCCGGAACGCCCTGTTCCTCCGCGACCAGTTGGTAGAGGAGGAGCAGCACGGCGGCGGGCGCGTTGATCGTCATCGAGGTGGAGACCTCGCCGAGCGGGATCCCGTCGAACAGGACCCGCATGTCGTCGATCGAGTCGATCGCGACCCCGACCCTGCCGACCTCGCCGCGTGCCAGGGGCGCGTCGCTGTCGTACCCCATCTGCGTCGGCAGGTCGAAGGCGACGGAGAGGCCGGTCGTGCCGTGCGCGATGAGCCGCCGGTAGCGGGCGTTGGACTCGGCGGCGGTGCCGAACCCGGCGTACTGCCGCATCGTCCACGGCCGACGGGTGTACATCGTCGGGTGGACACCACGGGTGAAGGGGTACGCGCCGGGCTCCCCCAGCTTCTCGGCGGGGTCCCAGCCGGCCAGCGCGCCGGGCCCGTACAGCGGCTCGACGGGCACGCCGCTCTCGGTGAGCCTGACGCCCCGTCCGTCGCCGGGTTCACGGGCCGGGCCGGTCGTCGGGTCCGCCGGGTCCTTCATCGGGTCGGTCATCGGATGCCGCCTCCCGTCGCTGACCACCGGTCACCACGGACTGTAGCGGCGGCCGGTCGTCCGCGCGCCCGGGAATTCGGGGGTTACGGGCACACGGGCGGTGTCGGCGCGGGATCATGGCACTCCGGTCACTCCGGTCCGGCAACGCGCCGGGAACCGTCTTCTTTCTCTTCGGGGAGCCGCGAAGATGCTCACGACATCCACCCTGTGCAGAGGGTTCGCCACGGCCGCCGTACTGGCCGTGAGCGTGGGTTGTACGGTGCAGCCGGGTACGGGCGAGCCCGCGGGCGACGCCAAGGGCGGGGGATCCCTGGGAGTGAGCATCGGCCCGCTGCCCGAGCGGACCACCGCCACGCCCACCCCGCCGGCGCCGACGGCCGCGGCGGCCCGCCCCGCCACCGACCGGACCAGGACCCCGACGCCCACGTCCGCGCCACCCGAGACCTCGCCGCCGAGCCCCGGCCCGACGCGGACCGCGCCCAGGACGCTGATGGCGGCCGGCGGCCGGAGCGACCAGGTGCGCGAACTCCAGGCCCGGTTGGGCCAGATCGGTTACTTCGACCGCGCGCCCACCGGCTACTACGGCTCGGTCACCGCCACCGCGGTCTCGGCCTTCCAGGACAGACGGGGGCTGCCCACGACCGGCGCGACGGACACCGTCACCTGGCAGCGGCTCCTCGGCATGACCCGCACACCCACGGCCGACGAACTGACCCCGCCCACCACCAGGCCGGTCGCCGCGCCCGATCCGCGCTGCATGAAGGGGCGGGTGATGTGCATCAGCAAGACGAGCAGCACGCTCTCGTGGATGATCGACGGGAAAACGAAGTCGTCGATGGACGTGCGCTTCGGCTCCGAGTACACGCCCACGCGTGAGGGGACGTTCGAGGTCGGCTGGAAGTCCCGGCACCATGTCTCGACGCTGTACGACTCCCCGATGCCGTACGCGATGTTCTTCAGCGGCGGCCAGGCGGTGCACTACTCCGCGGACTTCGCCGCCCGCGGCTACTCGGGCGCCTCGCACGGCTGCGTCAACGTCCGGGACGAGAAGAAGATCGCCGCCCTCTACGCGCAGGTCAAGACGGGCGACAAAGTAGTCATCTACTGGTGAGGGACGACTCTGCGGCCGCGGGTGGAGAGAGGCGCGGGCGGGACCGGGGGAACGAGTCCCGCCCGCGCCGATGCGCCGAGCCAAGGTACGGGGGGAACCCCGGCTCAATGCGCTGCCGATGACCAGTCGGCTCACTCTCTACTGCGTCATGGCGCGGAAAAATGTCACACCGAATACCAAGTTATTGGATAACCGCAGGTCAGGGCTGGTCTGACGAAGATTCCCCGGTCGGCGTCGGCGCTGTCGGTCCTGTCGGTCCTGTCGGGTCCTTCGCCGCGTCCGTCGGGCCTCGTGACGCTTCCGGTGCCTCTGGGCCCTCCGGGTCCGGCGCCCCGTACGTGGGCGGCGCGAGGCTCGGTCGGATCGACGGCGCGGGGGTGAGCTGCGGCTGCCCGCTCTCGCCCCTGCCGCCCTGTTCGTCCTGGCCGCCTTCGCCGTCCTGGCCGCCGTCTTCTCCCCGGCCGCCTTCTTCTCCGCGACCACCCTGGCCGCCGTGGCCGCCCTCGCCGCCCTCGCCGTTCCGGTCCTTGCCGCCGTTCCTGCCGCCGCCGCCCCGCAGATCGCCGCCGAGCAGCCGGTCGCAGTAGCGCTCCGTACCCCCGGTTCCGTCGGCCGCCGAGTCCAGCGCCTTCCTGCGTCCGGAGTCGATCGCGCCGTTGCGGAAGTCGCGGCAGGCGTCGACGGTCTCGTGGTACCAGGCGCCGGACGCCGGGTCCGTGTTCGGCACGAAGGGCTCGCTCCGGCCGTCCGCCGATCTGGCGGGGGCCTCGTCCCCGTCGGCCTCGCCGCGCACGCCGGCGTCCGTACCGCTCCCCGTATCGCCGACCCCGCCCCGCGCGGCCTCCGCCGTCGAGCCCGGCGAGGAGGGGCCGACGGGAGCGCGCTCGTCCACGCCGTCCGCGCTCGGGCGGTCCGAGGGTGGCGCGGACCGGTCGTGGCTCCGGTCGGAACCGGACGACAGCGGCCTCGGGGAGGCGCCCGCCGAGACGGAGCTGGCGGGCCCCGGGGCGGGTCCGCCGAAGAGCGAGGGCAGTACGGTGGCGCCCGCCGCGACCGTGATCCCTCCCAGCGCGCAGCCGGCCACCGCGACGACCAGCCCCCGGCTCAGCGGACGGCCGCGCCGCCGCGTCCGCGCGGTCCCGGGCGCCAGGGCGAGCCGTACCGTTCCGAGCAGGTCCGTGGCGCCGTCCGGCTCGGCGGCCCGCCGGAAGGCGGCCAGGGCAGCGGCCTCACCGGGCAGTTCCTCATCGTTTGCGTACGTGACGGCGGACATGTCCCGCAGTGCCCCGGAGAGCCGTTCCCGCCGGGCCCGCGCATCCGCGTCCGGCGCCTCGACAGGCTCACCGCGCAGCAGTCTCTCCGCCGCGTCCTTGTCGAGCCACGCGTCCCGCTCGTCGGCCATCACATGTCCTTCTGCGTCCGCAGGCGCGAATACGTCACACCTGTGGAAGCGGCGGCTCCCGGTCGTGGGCTGCGCTGCGGGGGTACGGCGGCCAGCTCCGCGCGGGGGCCGGCGCCGCCCGCAGTGGCGCCGGGAGTGACGTCGGGGCCCGCGTCCGCCCCGCTGTCCGCGTCGAGGAGTTCGGCCAGCCGCTTGAGCCCGCGGTGCGCGGCCGTCCGTACCGCACCCGGGCGCTTGCCCAGGGTCTTGGCGGCGCTCTTCGCGTCGAGGCCGACCACCACCCGCAGCACGACGGCCTCGGCCTGGTCCTGCGGAAGCCGGGCGATGAGCTCCATCGTCCGGCCGGTCGCGAGGGCTTCCATGGCCTCGTCCGCCGTGTCCGAGTCGGCCGCCCTGCCGGTCAGTTCCGTCTCGTCGGCGCCGATGGCCGGGCGTCTGCCGCGCATCCGGAGGTGGTCGAGGGCACGGTTACGGGCGATCCGCGCCGCCCAGCCGCGGAACCGGTCGGCGTCGCCGGTGAAGCGGTCGAGGTCGCGGGCGATCTGGAGCCATGCCTCGGAGGCCACGTCCTCGGCGTCCGGCTCGCCGACGAGTGTCCGTAGATAGCCCAACAACCGCGGGTGCACCGCGCGGTACACAGTACGGAAGGCGTTCTCGTCCCCGTCCTGTGCCGCGAGCACCGCGGCGGTCAGCTCCGCGTCGTCCCCCAGCACTCCCACAACCTGTCCTGAAATCGCGGTCGGTCACTACCGCGCCGCCCCACGCGCTTCTGCACGCTACGGCCTTACCCGGTCCGCGTCCACGCCTAGTACAACCTGCAACAACTTGCTGGCGTTATGAGGTGTGACACAGAACGCCCCCGTGGCGCTGATATGAATACGGGGCCGTGCTGCGGCTCCGTCGGACGGCGACCGGGGCCTCTCCTGTGGGGGGTGGCGGCTCCGGTCGTCCTCCCATTCCCCTGCTCCGGCCTGGGACGATGCGCGACAGCGACGACCGACGCGGCCACCGCGCGGCCAACCGACCAGACGCCTCACGTGATCCTGGCCGGACAGGTGCGCCGAGCCGTCCGGGATGCCGGCGGATCGAGGCCGGCCCTTTCGTGCTCGGAGCCGCCAGGTCCTACTCGTCGGAGGGAACGGGCCAGTGGTCCGGTTTTCCCGCGGATGACAGCGGAACGGCGGGCGACAGGGGGCTGGCCGCGGCCGGGGACAGCGCGTCGAGGACGAGCGTGACGTAGCGCCGCCAGCCGTCACTGCCGGGGTCCATGCTCCACAGGACCCCGACCAGCATTCCCATGATCCTGTGCAGGTCGTCGGCGACCACGTCGTCCCGGATCTGGCCGGCCCGCTGGCCCCGGCGGAGGAGCTGGGCCAGGGATCCGAAGAACTGGGCCGGCACTTCCGCGGCGATGGCTCCGGAGTTCTTGGCGGCGGCCAGGGTGTTGCGTTCGCGGGCCGCGATGGACATCGCGGCCTCCAGCATGGTGGCCAGTGCGCGCCGGGGGTTTTCGTCGCCGAGGGCCTGTTCGGCGGCGGGAGACATGATCTCCGTCAGGCTCTGGTCGACGGCCGCCCGGACGAGTTCTTCCTTGTCGGTGAACCGGCGGTAGAGCGTGGCGATACCCACCCCGGCGTGGCGGGCGATCTCGTCCAGCGACGCGTCGGGGCCGCTTGCGGCGAATACCTCCCGAGCCGCTCGCAGGATCCGTTCCGAGTTGCGTACCGCGTCGGCACGCATCCGTCTCGCAGGCTCGTTCGTCATCCCCCGACCGTAGCATCCGATGGCTGACTATCACTTGTGGTAGCGTGCCCTCAGACGTAAACGATAGAGAACTATCGTTAATGTGTGAATGGAAGCGTCGCTCATGGAGGAGTTCGCGATGAAGGTGGAAGTCGATGTCCCGAAGTGCGTTGCCTCCGGGCAGTGCGTGCTGATCGCGCCCGAGGTGTTCGACCAGCGCGACGAGGACGGGCTGGTGGTACTGCTGGACGAGACGCCCCCTCCCGGTCTGGACGACGCCGTGCGCGAGTCGGCGATGGTCTGTCCGGCCGCCGCGATCCATCTGGTGGAGTCGTGAACCGGGTGGTGATCGTCGGCGCGTCGGCCGGCGGGCTGGCCGCCGCTGAGGGGCTGCGGCGATCGGGGTACGACGGTGTGATCACGCTGATCGGGGACGAGCCGTACCTGCCCTACGACCGTCCGCCGCTGTCCAAACAGATCCTGACCGGACAGTGGCAGCCCGACCAGCTCGCCCTGCGCCCGCAGGCGGACCTCGACGCTCTGCGGCTGGACCTGCGTCTGGGAGTGCCCGCCGCCGGACTGGACCTGGCCGGGCGGACCGTCGCGCTGGCCGATGGCACCCGGGTGCCCTACGAGGGTCTGGTCGTCGCGACCGGTGTCCGCCCCCGCCGTCTGCCGGGCTGTGAGGATCTGGCCGGGGTGCACACGCTCCGGGGCCCGCATGACGCGCTGGCGCTCAAGGAGCGGCTGCTTCCGGGGCGGCGGCTGGTGATCGTCGGTGCCGGGTTCGTCGGCGCCGAGGTGGCAGCCGTGGCCCGTGGGCTCGGAGTGGACGTGACCATGCTGGAGTCGGGCCCGGTCCCGATGGCCATGGCCATCGGTGAGCAGGCCGGGCGGTTCCTGGCCCAGGCCCACGTCGACCGCGGAGTCGACCTGCGCACCGGAGTCAGGGTTTCGGAAGTCCTCGGCGCCGACGGTGAGGTCCGCGGTGTGCGACTGGCCGACGAGAGCGTGATCCCCGCGGACGACGTACTGGTCGCCATCGGCTCCCTGCCCAACACCGAATGGCTGGAGAACAGCGGGCTCGCCGTGCTGGACGGCCTGCTGTGCGACGAGTTCAGCTCCGCCGCACCCGGTGTGTACGGGGTGGGGGACGTGGCCCGCTGGTGCAACCCGCTGTTCGGTACGGCGATGCGGGTCGAGCACCGTACCAACGCCACCGAGCAGGGCCTTGCCGTCGCCCGCAACCTGCTCGCCCCGGACCTGCGGCAGCCGTTCGCCCCGGTGCCGTACTTCTGGTCCGACCAGTACGGGATGAAGATCCAGGCGTACGGGTATCTGCGCGCCCACGAGGAAGCCCGGGTGGTGGACGGCGACGTGGCGCAGGGACGCTTCCTGATCGCCTACCGCCGGCAGGACCGGCCGGCCGGAGCACTCGCGATCGGCATGCCACCGAAGACCCTGCGCGCGTGGCGGGCGCTCATCGCGGCCGGCGCGCGGTGGAACGAGGCCGTCGCCGGCACCGCCGCCGCCTGACCGTCGCGGGCCACCGGCCCCCGGCACAACCACCACCGCGCCTGAGCGGTGCCATCAGCGTCAACCGACCCCATGCCAAGGAGCAGTCATGAGTTTGGGTACCGACATGAACGACACGGCGGGTCTGCCGTCCTTCCCCGGCGTGCGTGACGCACGGTGTCCCTTCGATCCGCCCCAGGAGTACGCGCAGTGGCGTGACAAGGACGGGTTGCAGCGGGCGGACTGGCACGGCTCGCCCGTCTGGATGGTGAGCCGCTTCGAGGACATCCGGGCGGTGCTGAGCGATGAGCGGATCAGCTCGGCCACGGTGGACACCGAAGGCCGGCCGCCGATCTTCCCGAAGATGGACGACCCGGAGCACGCCCGGCTGCGCCGGATGCTGACCAAGGATTTCACGGTCAAGAAGGTCCAGGCGATGCGCCCGCAGATCGCGGAGATGGTCGACGACATCCTCGAAAAGATGATCAGCAAGGGACAGCCGGCCGACCTCGTCACCGATTACGCGCTGCCCATCCCGTCGCTGGTGATCTCCCTGCTGCTCGGGGTGCCCTACACGGATCACGGGTTCTTCCAGGAGCACAGCAACATCCTCCTCAACGTCAAGGCCGGTGAGGAAGAACGGCACGCGGCGAGCATGGCGCTCTACGGCTACCTGCTGGAGCTGGTGGCACGCAAGGAGCGTGAGCCGGGGGACGACCTCATCAGCAGGCTGATCACCGAGCGGGTCCTCACCGGCGAGATCACCCGCGAAACAGCCGCGATGAACGGCAACATCCTCCTGATCGCCGGACACGAGACCACGTCCAACATGATCGGCCTGTCCACCCTCACCCTCCTGCGGAACCCCGAGGCACTGGCCCGGATCCGTGACACGGACGACCCGGCCGTCCTCGCGAACGCCGTCGAGGAACTCCTGCGCTACCTGACCATCGCCCAGGACATGATCGTGCGCGTGGCCCTGGAGGACCTCACCATCGGCGGGCAACTCGTACGCGCCGGAGACACGCTGGTCACCAACCTGTCCGCCGGAAACCGGGACTCGGCATTCCTGACCGACCCCGACCGCTTCGACATCGGCCGCAGCGCCCGCGGACACCTCGCCTTCGGCTACGGCGTCCACCAGTGCCTCGGCCAGTCACTGGCACGCGCGGAACTTGAGATCGCGCTGCCCGCACTCCTGCGCCGACTGCCCGGACTGCGCCTGGCGGTACCGGCCGAGGAACTGAGGTTCCGCCACGAGATGGCCACCTACGGCGTCCACGAACTGCCGGTCGCCTGGTAGCCACCCCTTCACGCCGACGACGAAGGAGCGAACGATGAGACGATCCGGCACAGAATCCACGGCCGCGAGCCGAGTGGCCGTGGTCACGGGTGCCGCCTCCGGCATGGGGCTGGCCATCTCCCGACGCCTGGCCGAACAAGGGCACCGCGTAGCCCTGTTCGACCGGCAGGGCGACGCGGTACGGCAGGCCGCAACCGAGCTGAGTGCGGTGCTGGACTCCGCCGCGCGGGCCTACGAGGTCGACGTCACCGACCGCGACGCGATCAACAACGCCGTACGCGCCGTGCGGGACGAGTTCGGCCCGGTGGAGATCCTGGTCGCCTCCGCCGGTGTCGACTCCTTCGCGCCGGTCACCGACATCACCGTCCAGGAGTGGGACCACGTCCTCGGCGTCAACCTCACCGGCACGTTCCACTGCGTCCAGGCCGTCGTCCCGGACATGCGGGCAGCCGGCTGGGGCCGGATCGTCACCATCTCCTCGGTCAGTGCGCAGTCCGGCGCCACCAACATCGCGCACTACGCCGCGGCGAAGGGCGGCGTCATATCCCTCACCAAGGCACTGGCGCTGGAACTCGGCCCCACCGGCATCACCGTCAACACCATCCCTCCCGGACTCATCGACACCCCCATGGCACGGCACGCCGAGAAGACGGGCAGCGTCAGCATCGAGGCATCCGCCGCCATGATGCCCCTGCGCCGTCCGGGGACCGTCGAAGAGATCGCGGCCACCTGCGCGTTCCTCTGCTCGGACGGCGCCGGCTACATCACCGGCCAGACCATCGGTGTCAACGGCGGCTACTACATGTAACGGGCACCACCGGTCGTGCCGTCCGCCGAGCGGTTCGAAGACGACATGACACCCCAGGACGGAAAGCTCGAAAACAAGGCCGGGATAGTGCGGGAAGCACGCACCGGCAGGCAGGGTGAATGGGCATGGCTGATCCGATCGACGTATCCGAGCGCCGGGAGTTGTGCGACCTCCTGACCGAGCTGGGGCCGGACGCACCGACCCTGTGCGAGGGATGGACGACCCTCGACCTCACCGCGCATCTGGTGCTGCGTGAGCATTTCAGGCGATGGACCGACGAACGGATGGCGGCCGAGAAGGCCAAGGGCCTTCCGGCCCTCGTCGACCGGCTCCGCGGCGGTGCCCCTCTTGTCCCGTGGCGCCTGCCCAAGATCCGCACACTCATGAACGGCGTCGAGTACTTCATCCACCACGAAGACGTCCGACGGGCCAACGGCCAGGGACGGCGCGCCGATCGGCCCGACCTTGAACAGGCGGCCTGGCGACTGACCGGCTACGCCGGCAAACGCCTCGCCCGCCAGATCCGACCCCACGGCCTCGAACTGCGCCGCCCCGTAGGCAACCCCCGTCACTTCGGCCCGGCCGGCCGCGCCGTACTCAGCGGCGAGCCGACCGAACTGCTGCTGTACCTGAGCGGACGCCGCGACGCGGCCGCCGTCGGTCTCGAAGGAAGTACCTCCGCGGTAGCCGCGCTCCGAGACGCGCACACACGGTTCTGACCTCGAACAAAGATGTAGGACATCGCCACAGGAGACGGCATGAACATCGCCACCACAGCCCTGATGAACACGGGGCACCACGCCGAGGGACCACCCGGCACGCTCAACACCCGGGCCCTGGCCGGATACGCCGACCGGACCTCCCGGATCGTCTCGGGCAGGGCCTCCGCGATATGCGCCGGCGGAGCCCTGTCCGCCCTGGTCGCGGCGATCCTCCAGGCCGGCCGATGGTGACGCCCCTGGTACTCGTGCACGGAGGAGGCTTCGACAGCCGCTGCTGGGACCTGCTGCTGCCCGAACTCGGCACGGACACGGTCGCCGTCGACCTCCCCGGGCGAGGGCGCCGCCCAGCCCCGCTCGAATCGGTGACCTACGCCGATTGCGCGCATGCCATCGCCGAGGACATCGACACGGCAGGCTTCGACAGAGTCGTGCTGGTGGGCCACTCCCTCGGCGGCTGCTCGCTGCCGCCCGCCATGAAGCTCCTGGGCGACCGCGTCCAGCACGTCGTCTTCGTCGCCGCGACAGTTCCCGAACACGGGACCAGTGTGATGCGCGACGTACAGCCCGCCGTCCGCCAGGACGTGGAGAGACCCCACACCGGGCAGCGGACGACGATGGATCCCGCACAGGCGAAGGCGTACTTCGGCAACGACCTGGACGACGAGCAGTTCGCCTGGTGCGTCGAGCGCCTGGTCCCCGAGGCACCAGGACTGCCCGCCGAACCGGCCGACCTGTCCGGGCTGCACTCATCCGTCCCCCGCACCTGGATACGGGCCACGAAGGACGCCATCGTCCCGCCCGAGGCCCAGTCACGCTTCGCGGCCCGCATCGGCAACTGCCAGGTCATCGACCTCGACGCGGGACACATGTGCATGATCAGCCAACCGGCGGCGCTGGCCCGGATCCTTCACAGCATCGCGGCGACCTGACCACCCCAGCCCGTCACGCCCCGAGCCCGGATGTCATCGGCAGTGACGGGTGACGGGTGACCGGAGGAACCGCGCCGAGGTTCCGTACCGGGCGGAGGTCGAAGAAACGGTCGCCGTCCGGCCGGCCCGGACCCCGCCCGGTATCGCATCGCCACCTCTCACCAGGGCTCCGGCCCTCCCTCCGGATGCCAAGGAGTTTTCATGACCTACCGCATCGACCCTGAACTCTCCCCGGGTGTAGTGCAGTTGTCCCAGTTCCGCTTCGCGGACTACGCCACTCTGCGCGCGATGGAGGGTGGGACTCCGGCACAGGCACCGAAGTACGAGCCGGAGGTACCGGTGACCGTCCGCGATGTCCTCGTGCCCGGCCTCCGTAACACCCCGGACGTACGCGTCCGCGTCTACACCCCGGCCGAACAGCAGGGAGAACGTCCTGGTCTCCTGTACATCCACGGTGGCGGGTTCGTTCTGGGCAGCGTCGCACTGTCCGACGCCCACTGCCTGCGCATCGCCGAGCGGGCCGGCACGACCGTCGTGTCCGTGGACTACCGCCGCGCCCCCGACGACCGTTTCCCCGCGGCCGTCGAGGACTGTTACGCGGCCCTGGTGTGGACCGCAGAGAACGCGACGGAGCTGGCCATCGATCCGCGGCGGCTCGGCATCATGGGCGAGAGCGCCGGAGGAGGACTGGCCGCGGCCGTCACCCTGATGGCCCGCGACCGCGGCGGCCCGGCACTGTGTTTCCAGCTCCTCGCCGCACCCGAGATCGACGACCGCCTGGACACGCCCTCGATGCGCGCCTACCACGACACACCGGGATGGAACCGTCCCAGCGCCGAACTCAGCTGGGACCTCTACCTCGGCGAGGGCCTCCGCGGCGGTGACCAGGTCTCCGCCTACGCGGCACCCGCCCGGGTGGAGAACCTGAGCGGTCTGCCGCCCGCCTTCGTGACGGCCGGCCAGTTCGACCCCTTGCGCGACGAGGACATCAACTACGCCCAGCGGCTGGCCCAGGCCGGTGTCCCCACCGAACTACGCCTCTACCCCGGCACGTTCCACGGCTCGCACATGGTCACCGAAGCCGCGATCACCCAAAGGATGTTCTCCGACCAGACAGAAGCCCTGCGCCGCGGTCTGCGCGCCGACACCACACACGACGAACCACGAGGAAACCTCGCATGACCACCCCGCACACGGCCACGCCCGCACCGCGCACCAACGTCATCGTGGCCACGCTCGCCGGCGCCGGCATCGTGGCCTCCCTGATGCAGACCCTCGTGGTCCCTCTCATCGGCGAACTCCCCCAACTGCTCGACACATCGGCGTCCAACGCCTCGTGGGTACTCACCGCGACCCTGGTCACCGGAGCGATAGCAACCCCCGTCATCGGACGCCTGGGAGACCTGCACGGCAAACGACGCCTCCTGATGGCGTGCATCGCCGTGCTGATACTCGGCTCCGTGATCTGCGCCCTGTCCGGCACCCTCGTACCGATGATCATCGGCCGGGCGTTCCAGGGCGTCGGAATGGGCATCGTGCCGCTCGGCATCAGCACCCTGCGCGACATCGTGCCGCCGGAACGCATGGGCAGCTCGGTGGCGCTCATGAGTGCCTCGCTCGGTATCGGCGGCGCCCTGGGCCTCCCGCTGGCCGCCGCCGTGGCCCAGAACTTCGACTGGCATGTGCTGTTCTGGGGTTCGGCCGTCCTCAGCGCGCTGATGGGCCTCGCGATCCTCCGCCTCGTTCCCACGGTGCCCTCGGCCGCGAAGGGCCGCTTCGACATCCCCGGAGCAATCGGGCTCGCGGCCGGTCTCGTCTGCCTGCTCCTCGGTGTCTCCAAGGGCGCGGACTGGGGATGGGGCAGCGTAACCACCCTGGGACTCCTCGCCGCCGCCGTGGTCATCCTGCTGGCCTGGGGCTGGTTCGAACTGCGCACCCGCGACCCCCTGGTCGACCTGCGCACCACCGCCCGGCGCCAGGTGCTGCTGACCAACGTGGTATCCGTGGTCATCGGCTTCGCGATGTACGCGCAGTCCCTGGTGGCCCCGCAACTGCTCCAGCTTCCCGAGGCCCTGGGCTACGGGCTCGGACAGTCCATGCTGGCGGCCGGCCTGTGGATGGCTCCGGCGGGCGTGGTGATGATGCTCCTCTCCCCGCTCGGAGCGAAGCTCTCCGCACGCTCGGGCCCCCGCGCCTCCCTGCTCGTCGGATCCCTGGTCATCGCGGCCGGTTACGCCGTGGCCCTGGCGCTGATGGGATCCACCATCGGCGTTCTCCTCTTCAGCTGCGTGATCAGCGCCGGCGTCGCCTTCGCCTACGGCGCGATGCCCGCCCTCATCATGAGCGCCGTCCCGCAGTCGGAGACCGCCGCCGCCAACGGCTTCAACTCCCTGATGCGCGCCCTCGGCACCTCGGTCTCCAGCGCCGTCGTCGGAGTCGTCCTCGCCCGGATGAGCCAGAACATCGGCGGCCACAGCATCCCCACGGAGAGCGGCTTCCGCGTCGCCTTCATCATCGGAGCCGCCGTCGCCGCAGCGGCAGCAGCCCTGACACTGGCCATCCCCCGCCGCACCGTCTCCACCCCGGCGCTGGACACCCCGGCCAGGGATTCCGCGGAACCCGCTCCCACTACCGCCGCTGTCTGAGTCATACGGCACAACCCGACTCGCCGCCCGCGATATCGGCCCGGGGCCCGGATCCCGCCGCCCCGGGCCCCGGGCCGATGGTTCGGATCAGGGTGCCGAGTTCAGGCCCTTCAAGCCGGCCTTCGCCTGCTGGGAGCGCAGAGGCAGAAAGACCTGCTGATCACCGACGACCTGCTGGCCCTGCTTGCTGAGGATGAAACGGGTCAACTCCTCCATGACCGGGTCGAGCTGCTTACCCGGCCGTTTGTTGAAATTCAGGTAGGTGACACGGCTCAACGGATACGCGGCCGAGGCGACGTTCTCGTACGTCGGGGCGTAGGCGGGACCGCCCTCGTGGTCGCTCAGCGAGATGACCTTGACGCCCTTGTCGACGTAGGCCATGCCGGTGTAGCCGATCGCGTACGGATCCTCGTCGACCTCCTTGGCGAGGTTGAAGACCGTCTTCTCCCAGTGCACCGCCGGATCAGCCGGGGTGCTGCCGTCGGCGGCCCCGGGGCGCCATTCACCGCGCTTGCCGTCGTGGTCCAGCACCCGCTGCCGGACGAACTCCTCGAACCCGTTCCAGGGCTGGAGCCCCACGATGTGGATGGGCTTGTCGGCCCACTCGCCGGTGGCGCCCAGATCACCCCACGTCCTGGCCGCCGCTCCGCCCCGGTTACGTGTCGTCGACAGGGCCGCGTCGAGCTGGTCCAGGGAAAGCTTGTCGATCGGGTTCTTCTTGTTGACCATGAACCCCACGGAATCCAGGAACCCGTAATGCCGGTAACTCCCCCCGGATATGGGAACGGTCAGCGGATCGTAGCCGAAGGCATCACGGAAACCTTCGATGTCGCTCGGCTTGAGTTCGCGGGAGACGAACACACAGTCCAGATTCCCCTTGATCAGTTCCAGCGCACCGAGACTGCCCGCATAGGGCGGCTCGACCGAAATGTTGACCTTGGGATACTTCTTCTCGAACTCCTTGATCCAGCTCTTGGAGAGGTCGGCGAGCACATCCGAGGCCCCGCACTGATAATCGCCGCGCAGAGAATTCCCGGGCTTGGCGTGGTACTTCCCCAGAGAGCCGTCGAGCGCCGGCTGCAACAGCTCGGGATCCGGCAGAGGACGCCCATGCGCCTTGTTGTACTCGTCCTGCTCGGCCGTCTGCGGGGTGACCGAATCCTGTGGGGCGATGGCCCACGAGGTCAGATCGTCCGCGTGGTGATCGGTGCCGGCAAGGCTGGCAACAGTGCCTGCCGCCGTGAGGGCGAACGCGATGGACAGGGCAGTGGCCGCCCGTACCGTACGTTTCATCAATGGCCTCCGAAAGGATCCGATGGAGCTGCACGCGAGGCTTGCCGCGACGCCGTCTTACCGATGCAGCGATGCCGACCGGAACGCTAGAGGCAGCGTTCTCCCCGGGCCAGACAACCATGACTAAAACCCGTTGATAGCCGTTCTGCTCATTTTGCTTTCGCGGCGTCGGGCACGCCGACACAGCGCGAGTCGGACGGTTTCCGCTACGCGGTCGACGCACACAGTTGGACAACGGCATGCAGCCACGAGCAGCCCTCGCCGACGGATTCCGACAAGCCGCCCGGGAATCGGATGGAGCCCGGCTCACCGACCGCGTTCACCGCGGAGCTCTCCTTCCTCACTCCACGCGTTCCGTCCGCCGGCGCCTCGTCAGCCTCTGGCGCAGCAGACCGCTCGGAAGCCGCCCCGACGGTTCGACGCGTGGCCAACGCGTGCCCGGCAGCGCCCAGGTACAGACAGAAACACCTGGACAGACCGAGCCGGACGGGAGGCGAGGATCTCCGCCCTCCGGCTCCCCCGTGCCCCCCTCCGGCGTCTCCTCCGCCACCTGCACCCTCGGTTCCGCCGGTTCCGCCGCCGTCAGTTCCGCGCCCTCGCCCGGCGCGAGACCACCGCGCGCAGCACCCGCTGGCCCTCGGTCGACAGATCCATCGCCCGGCGCATCGCGCCCGCGTCGCCCACCGGGTCGGTCAGGATCTCCAGGACCCGGATCTGGCGCCGCAGCTCACCGGCGACCAGCGGGCCGACACCGTCGCCACCCTCCGTCACGTCCACCGCGTCGGCGACGGCCGCCGGGTCCTCACGGCACCGCACCAGCCACTCGGCCGCGGCGGCGCTGCCGCTCTCGCCGACCGCGTCGAGCTTCTGATGGATCTCCAGCGCGACGACGGAGCAGGTGTCGGCCCAGACCCGCAGCGGCTCGGCCTCCCACCGGGGCGGCGCGGAGCCGAGCATCGTCCGTACGAGCGCGAGGGTGACCCCCGCGCCGGAACCGCCCCCGGCCTCCGAAGCCGCGGACTCCGGCTCGGGACCCGGCTCCGCCGCCATCACCGCGTCCAGCGCGGCCCTGGCCTCCGCCAGCCGGTCCGGCCACTCCGCCGCGCCCGCGGCGACGCCCGCCCAGAGCGGGCGCAGCACGTCGGTCTCCTCGGCCAGGGGTGGCAAGCACCGGTCGAGGCAGGCCAGACCGCTCGCGGCCAGGCCTCGCTCGTCCGCTTGCGCGATCAGTTTCACCAGACTCATGGACGTCTCCCGTCGCGGACGCAGTACTGACCAGTACTGCGTCAATCATCCGGAAAACGTCACTCCGAGATCGCGCGTAGACCACCCATAGGCCGTGGAACGCCCATGCGTGCATCAACCATCTTTCAACGGCCCGCCCCGGGGATCCGGGGGCGGGGGCTAACGGTGGAGGCCGCCGCGTCGCGGAACGGCCTCGAAGACCTGGCCGCCGGTCGCCTTCGTGTGCTGCATACGGGTCAGCTTCCGTACGAAGAGGAGGGCGAGCACTGCGGCGGCGATGTCCAGCAGGTCCACGGCGAAGAGCGCGGCGGCGGCCTGCCTGACCTCCTCGGCCTCCTCCGCCTTGTCGTACGCGCGGGAGGCGTACCGACCCAGCACCAGCGTGCAGACCCACGCCGTCCACCAGGCGTTGACGAGCGCGTACGAGACCCGGGGCGCCGCGCCGTCCGGGCCCGGCCGGGTGCTCGCCGCCCAGATGTCGCCCGCGACCCGGCGCGGCAGCCAGAAGTTGGCGAACGGGACGAACCATCCGCCGATGGCCCAGCCCGCGGACATGCGATGGGCGCTCGGGTCGAAGACGTCCGCGTTCCTCCGTACCCGGTGGAACCAGACGAGGAAGACGACGGCCGTCGCGAGGACCGCGGCGACCTGTGCCACCCCTGACGCGGCGTAGAGCAGGTCGGCGCGGTCCAGATCCTCGTCGGTGAAGGCGTCGAAGTCCTCGTTGACGACGTCGGTCATCAGCCCGTGCACCCGGGCGCCCGCCAGAAGCGCGAAGAGGTCCGCGGCGATGACCGCGCAGAACAGGGCGACCAGCGCCGTACCGAGCCCGACCGGCGAGGCGAGCCGCGCCCCGCCGGGCACCGGTGCGGACATGGGCCCCGGCGCGGGTCCCTTCCCGGCCCTCCCGTGCGTCGCGGCGCACTCCGCGCAGAGCCCTTCCGCGGTGGCCGCGGCTCTTGCCCGGCACTGGGAACACAGCATGGAAAAACGCCCCCCGAGGCCCGAAGGCGGGCCCTCCCCAGGCCCCGCGGGCCTGTCCGTCCTGCGCCCGCCCCGGGCGCCCGCGGAACATATGTGTCCCGCGGGCGCCCTGTCCACAGGGTTCGGGCGTGGTTCAGACGCCGAGCTTCCCCGCGAGCGCCGTGAACGCGCTCCAGCTCAGCGTCGGCTTGTCCGGGTTCCACACCTTCTGGGCCACCGCGGCGAGCGGCATCCTGATGCCCTGGGCGACCTGGGCCTCGGTCTGGGCGTTCGGGAAGTCGCCCCAGATCGCGAACATGCCGCCCTGGATCTGCTTCGAGTACCGCTCGGGCACCGGCTTCGTGCCCCGCAGGACCAGCGGGGTCCACTGCTCGTAGATCCGCTTCCCGGTCGGGTAGACGAAGTCGTTCGGCTGACCGAGCACGTAGTAGAGGTACTCGTCGTTGAAGTTCACGACGTCGCGCCCCTCACTCAGGTAGGCGACCGGCTCGCGCGCCCCGATCTCCTTGCCCGTCCAGTACTGGACCTCCATGTTCGGGTCGGCCTTCACGACCCCGCCCTTGAACAGGCCGTCGTTCCAGACCTTGAGCTTCTTGTCGTACGGGCCGAGCGCCTTGCCCCGGTCGTTGGTCCAGGCCGTCGTCAGGTCCTGGATCCGCGCGTTCGGGCCGTACTTCTGGACCGCGAGCCGGGCCAGCTTCGGGTAGGAGGCCTCGGGGTTCCGGACCACGAGGGCCTGGTACTCGTCCGCGCCGAGGTTCCACCACTTGCCGGGGAAGAGCTGGGCGAACTCGCTCTGGAGGTCGTCCACCATCTTCGCCGCCGCGGGCTGGGAGATGTCGATCGCGCCCGGCGTCGGCTTCCCGTTGACGTTGCGGAGCTGGAGGGAGGGGTGCGGGCGCATCACGGCGCCGAGGTGTCCGGGCGAGTCGATCTCCGGGACGACGGTGATGTGCAGCTGGTCGGCGAGCGCCAGGATCTGCCGGACCTGGGCCTTGGTGAGGTGCTGCTGGGAGACGATCTCGGGGTGGGTCGTGGACTCGATCCGGAACCCCTGGTCGTCGGAGAAGTGCAGGCCGAGCTGGTTGAGCTTGAGGTCGGCCATCTCGCGCAGCCGGTCCTCGATCCAGCCCGGCGTGTAGTACTTGCGGGCGATGTCGAGGTTGAGCCCGCGCTGCGGCCGGGCGGGGGCGTCCTGTACGACGCCTTCGGGCATCGTGCCGTCGGCGCGTACGGCCTGCTTGAGCGTGCGGGTGCCGTAGAAGACCCCGGCCTGGTCGGGTCCGGTGATCCGCACCTTGTTGTCGCGGGCGGTGAGGGTGTACGACTCGGCGGCGCCGCTGCCGCTCGCGAGGGCCAGCTCGACATCGCCGGGCCGGGCGGCGACCGCGCCCCGGTAGGAGATCTTCAGCTCCTGGGAGAGCAGCTTCCCCTCGTCGGCCAGCCCCTCACTGCCCTTGGCTATGACGACCCCGCTGTTCGGGGCGGGTTTCCAGCCGGGGCCCCTGGCGGCCTCGTGCTTCCGTACGGAGGGTATGGACTGCGGCGCCGTGGAGAGCGGATAGGACCGTGTGGGTGAGGGCGTGGCCGCGGCGCTCGTGGCGGAGCGGCCCGCCGTGTTGTCCGAGGAGCCGGCGTTCCCGCTCCCGGAGTCGCAGCCCGCTACGGTGACGGCGGTGGCCAGGGCTACGGCCGCCGCTGCGGCCCGGGTGCCCGGGGATGACCACATCACTCAAACCTCCTCTGTACGGATGTACGGCATACGTGCGACACGATTACGGCGAAGGTCCCACGGCGGCGTCCATTCCGCGCGCCGAAACTCTCCCATCCGGGTGAATCGCGCGCAGCCGCCGGACGTCCCGCTCAAGGCATCGATAACGTTTACGACGCATCCGCCCCTGGGAGCTCAACCATTTCGTGTGCGATCACGTCTGTCTCTGTGCGGGTCACGTGTGCAGGCCGTATGAACGGATCGTGCAGGGCTGTTACGGCCGTACGCACAGGTCATTCATACAGGCCGCCCGCACAGGTCACCGCACCTGTCGTACCACCCACAGATCATCCGCTCGTCACATCACGCCATTTCCGCCGGCATGTGCCTCCGGGGCATGTGCCCGACTGCTGTCGTCCCACCGCGTTCGAGGAGCCTCCGCTGTCCCGCGCATCAGACGCCGGCCACTCGGACGGCCTCCCCCGTCCGACCGGCCTCGCCCGCTTCAACGCCGCCCCGCAGACCGCGGCCGAAACCGCGCTGCTCGCCTGCTGCGGCAGCCACCGCTGGGCCCGGCGCGTCGCCGCACACCGCCCGTACCCCGATCTCGACTCGCTGCTCGCCGCCTCCGACGAGGCCGGTTACGACCTGCCGCTGCCCGACCTCACGGAAGCGCTCACCGCCGAGTCCTCCGCCGTACCGCCGCACCCCGCGCCGCCCGCCGCGCGGACCGCGCTGCACGCCGCGCACGCCGCGTACGAGAGCAGCTTCGGGCACGCCTTCGTGATCAGCCTCGACGACCGGAGGCCCGAGGAGCACCTGGACCACATACTGGCCGGTATCCGCACCCGGCTCTCGCACGACCCCGACCTGGAGCTCTCCGTCTCCGCCGACGAGCTGCGGCGACTCGCCCGGGGCCGGATCGTCCGCCTGCTCTCCGGAGGGGCCGACGGGCGCGCTCCGGGGCCGCCGGATCCCCGTACACCGGACCCCCGCACACCGGAATCCGGCGGGGTGGTCCCCCGCGGTTCCGGACCGTTCGGGCTGTTCAGGGTGGAGCGATAGCCCGTCCGTGGCTGTTTGATTGCCTGTTTGATCACATCTATGGGACCCCACGCGAAGGAACCGACAAGTCGTCGCTACCATTGCCGGGGCCGGTGGACCGTACCCGGCCGGGCGCGACCGACACCACTGTGCTTGATTGAGTAGAAGATGGCGGCCGGCCCCGATCCCCGCTCCCGGAGGGCTTTTCCGTGCCGGCTGGAACGCTGTACCGCGGCCGGGAAGGAATGTGGTCGTGGGTGGCTCATCGAGTCACCGGCGTGCTCATCTTCTTCTTCCTGTTCGTACACGTGCTGGACACCGCTCTCGTCCGCGTCTCCCCAGAGGCGTACGACGATGTCGTGGCGACCTACAAGACGCCGCTCGTGGCGCTGCTCGAATACGGCCTGGTGGCCGCGATCCTCTTCCACGCGCTCAACGGCCTGCGTGTCATCGCCGTGGACTTCTGGTCCAAGGGCCCCCGCTACCAGAAGCAGATGCTCTGGTCAGTCGTGGGCATCTGGATCGTTCTGATGGTCGGCGCCCTCTACCCCGTGCTCGGCCACGCCGTACGCGAAGTCTTCGGGAGCTGAGAGTTCTGATGTCCACCGACACCACGCCCGCTTCCACTTCCGCGATCAGTCCCGTCGAGGGCGAAGAGCCTGTGGGACAGTTCAGCGCCGACAACCCGGCTCCGCTCATCGAGCCGCCGCGCAAACGCACCGGCAAGACCCCGAAGTCGACCCGCGGCAACTTCGAGATGGCCGCGTGGCTCTTCATGCGCCTCTCCGGAGTCGTCCTCGTCGTCCTGGTCATCGGCCACCTCCTCATCCAGCTCGTGCTGGACGGCGGTGTGTCCAAGATCGGCTTCGCCTTCGTGGCCGGCCGCTGGGCCTCCCCGTTCTGGCAGGTCTGGGATCTGCTGATGCTCTGGCTCGCCATGCTGCACGGCGCCAACGGCCTCCGCACGATCATCAACGACTACGCGGAGCGCCCCAACACGCGCCTGTGGCTCAAGGGCCTGCTGTACACCGCCACGGTGTTCACCATCCTTCTGGGCTCGCTGGTGATCTTCACCTTCGACCCGAACATCCGCTAGAGCCGGGGCAGACGAGACCATGAAGATCCACAAGTACGACACCGTCATCGTCGGCGCCGGCGGCGCCGGTATGCGCGCGGCCATCGAGTCGACCAAGCGCAGCCGTACGGCGGTGCTGACGAAGCTCTACCCGACCCGCTCCCACACGGGCGCCGCGCAGGGCGGCATGGCCGCCGCGCTCGCCAACGTGGAGGAGGACAACTGGGAGTGGCACACCTTCGACACGATCAAGGGCGGCGACTACCTGGTCGACCAGGACGCCGCCGAGATCCTGGCGAAGGAGGCCATCGACGCGGTCCTCGACCTGGAGAAGATGGGCCTGCCGTTCAACCGCACCCCGGACGGCACCATCGACCAGCGCCGCTTCGGCGGGCACTCCCGTAACCACGGCGAGGCGCCGGTACGCCGGTCCTGCTACGCCGCGGACCGTACGGGCCACATGATCCTCCAGACGCTGTACCAGAACTGCGTCAAGGAGGGCGTGGAGTTCTTCAACGAGTTCTACGTCCTGGACCAGCTCCTCGTCGAGATCGACGGGGTCAAGAAGTCGGCCGGCGTCGTCGCGTACGAGCTGGCCACCGGCGAGATCCACGTCTTCCAGGCGAAGTCGGTCATCTACGCGTCCGGCGGCACCGGCAAGTTCTTCAAGGTGACCTCGAACGCGCACACCCTGACCGGTGACGGCCAGGCCGCGTGCTACCGCCGCGGGCTGCCGCTGGAGGACATGGAGTTCTTCCAGTTCCACCCGACGGGCATCTGGCGCATGGGCATCCTGCTGACGGAGGGCGCCCGCGGTGAGGGCGGCATCCTCCGCAACAAGGACGGCGAGCGCTTCATGGAGAAGTACGCGCCCGTCATGAAGGACCTCGCCTCGCGTGACGTCGTCTCGCGCTCCATCTACACGGAGATCCGCGAGGGCCGCGGCTGCGGCCCCGAGGGCGACCACGTCTACCTGGACCTGACGCACCTGCCGCCGGAGCAGCTCGACGCCAAGCTGCCCGACATCACGGAGTTCGCCCGGACCTACCTGGGCATCGAGCCGTACACGGACCCGATCCCGATCCAGCCGACCGCGCACTACGCCATGGGCGGCATCCCCACCAACGTCCAGGGCGAGGTCCTCCTCGACAACACGACGGTCGTCCCCGGGCTGTACGCGGCCGGCGAGGTCGCCTGCGTGTCGGTGCACGGCGCCAACCGCCTCGGCACCAACTCGCTGCTCGACATCAACGTCTTCGGCCGCAGGTCGGGCATCGCCGCGGCCGAGTACGCCGCGAAGAACGACTACGTCGAGCTGCCCGAGGACCCGGCTTCGCTGGTCGAGGCCCAGGTCGAGCGGCTGCGCGCGTCCACGGGCAAGGAGCGGGTCGCGGAACTGCGCCTGGAACTCCAGGAGTGCATGGACGCCAACGTGATGGTGTTCCGTACGGAGCAGACCATCAAGACGGCCGTCGAGAAGATCGGCGAGCTGCGCGAGCGCTACCTGAACGTGTCCGTCCAGGACAAGGGCAGGCGGTTCAACACGGACCTGCTGGAGGCCGTCGAGCTGGGCAACCTGCTCGACCTGGCCGAGGTGATGGCCGTCTCCGCGCTCGCCCGCAAGGAGTCGCGCGGCGGTCACTACCGCGAGGACTTCCCCAACCGTGACGACGTGAACTTCATGCGCCACACCATGGCGTACCGCGAGGTCGGCGACGACGGCAACGAGTCCATCCGTCTCGACTACAAGCCGGTCGTCCAGACCCGCTACCAGCCGATGGAGCGTAAGTACTGATGGCTACCCCGACCCTGGACAAGCTGAGCGCGCTGGAGGCGGACTCCACCTCCTCGCACCTCATCGCGGTCACGTTCCGGATCCGCCGGTTCAACCCCGAGGTCTCCGCGGAGGCCGAGTGGCAGGACTTCCAGATCGACATCGATCCGAAGGAGCGCGTCCTCGACGCCCTCCACAAGATCAAGTGGGAGGTCGACGGCACGCTGACGTTCCGGCGCTCCTGCGCGCACGGCATCTGCGGCTCCGACGCGATGCGGATCAACGGCCGTAACCGGCTGGCGTGCAAGACGCTGATCAAGGACATCATCTCGACGGACAAGAGCGGCGTGGTCGCCAAGCCGGTCACGATCGAGGCCATCAAGGGGCTGACGGTCCTCAAGGACCTGATCGTCGACATGGACCCGTTCTTCCAGGCGTACCGCGACGTGATGCCCTTCCTGGTCACCAGCGGCAACGAGCCGACGCGTGAGCGCCTGCAGTCCGCCGAGGACCGTGAGCGTTTCGACGACACCACCAAGTGCATCCTGTGCGCCGCGTGCACGTCGTCCTGCCCGGTGTTCTGGAACGACGGGCAGTACTTCGGCCCGGCCGCGATCGTCAACGCGCACCGTTTCATCTTCGACTCGCGTGACGAGGCGGGCGAGCAGCGCCTGGAGATCCTCAACGACAAGGACGGCGTGTGGCGTTGCCGCACGACGTTCAACTGCACGGACGCCTGCCCGCGCGGTATCGAGGTCACGAAGGCCATCCAGGAGGTCAAGCGCGCGCTGATCACGCGTCGCTTCTGACCCCTCCGCGGCATCGCCCGGCCGGAGGCCCGTTCCCGTACGCACTTCGTACGGGAACGGGCCTCCGGTGTGTCAGGATCGGGGCGAGGACGCCGAGAAGGCCCTGATGGGCCAGGGGAAGCGGGGAAAGAATGAGCCAGCCGAATCCGTACGCGGACGGTGACTACACGTGGGGCCCGGCCCAGCAGTCCGGGCCCGGCACCCCCGCGGCGGGCACGCCCGGACAGGTGACCCCGGGGATCCACACGCCCGGGACCCCGCAGTACGACTTCCCGCCCCCGACACTCGCCGACGGCCAGGCGCTCACACCCCCGGGATACGGCTTCCCGCCGCCGGGCCAGGGCTACCCCCCGGTGCCGGCCGGCGCCGCGCACGCCGGCGGCGGAGCCCACACCGGCGGCGGAGCACCGCTGCTGGCGATCGGGGACATCACGGTCACGGCCGACTCGATCATCACCCCTTCGGGCACGATGCCGCTGAAGGGCGCGGTCTGGAACGCGACGGACATGTCCCGCACGGAGGAGAAGATCCCCACGCACGCCATCGTGCTGGCGATCGTCTTCGGTCTGCTCTGCCTGGTCGGGCTCTTCTTCCTCCTGATGAAGGAGAAGCGGACGACGGGCTTCATCCAGGTCATGGTCACGAGCGGCGGCAGGCACCACTCGACGATGATTCCGGCGATGGGCCCGGAGTCCTTCCAGATGGTCATGGGGCAGATCAACTACGCGCGGTCGCTCAGCAACATGTGAGACCGGGCCCGTCTCGGGGCGCTTCGGGCGCCCTCGACGCCCCGCGTGGGGATCGGTGTCCGCGAGTCGATCGAGAGCGAGCTGGACTCCAGCGCCGAGGCTTACAGAGCATCGACGTTCGCGCCGGACAGCCGGTTCCGACAGTCGAGCACATACGGCGCGTGCTCAAGGATCGTCTCGTAGTCGAATTCCGCATGGTCCGTGAGCAGTACCACGGCGTCGGATGCCGTGACCTCCTCCGCGGTCGCTTCTACTCGGATCAGGCGTGCGCTGATACGGGCGTCGCCCATGACGTGCGGGTCCGCGCCGCGCACCTCGGCACCGAGGTCGAGCAGTAGCTCAGCGACACGCACCGATGGAGACTCGCGGACGTCGGAGGTGTTGGCCTTGTAGGCCAGGCCGAGCAGCAGGACACGCGATCCCCTGACGGCCATACGACGCGTATTGAAAGCCTCCATGAGCCGCCGGACCACGTAGTCCGGCATGTGGTTGTTCACGTCGTTGGCGAGCTCCACGAACCGGAACGAGACACCGACGTCGCGTTCGACCTTCCACGACAGAAATGACGGGTCGATCGGCAGGCAGTGTCCGCCGACACCGGGACCGGGGGTGAACCGCATGTAGCCGAACGGCTTGGACGTGGCGGCGTCGATCGCCTCCCAGACGTTCAGGCCGAGCGGCCGGGCGAGCATCGCCATCTCGTTGACCAGCGCGATGTTGACGTGCCGGAAGATGTTCTCGATCAGCTTGGTCAGCTCCGCCACTTTCGTTGTGGAGACCGGAACAGTGGTCTCCACCAAGCCGTCGTAGAAGCCTTTGACCACGTCGAGCGACGCGGCGTCGATGCCGGACACTACTTTGGGTGTCTTGTCGAACGGCCATTTCTTGTTTCCCGGATCGATGCGCTCGGGGCTGAAGCCGATGTGAAAGTCCGCACCAGCGATCAGGCCCGACGACTTCTCCAAGATCGGTAACACCAGCTCCTCGGTGGTACCGGGGTAGGTCGTGGACTCCAGGACCACGGTCGCGCCGGGGCGCAGGTGCGCGCCAAGCGTATGAGCGCAGGACTCGATGTAGGTCAGGTCGGGCACACCGTCCCGCAGCGGGGTCGGCACAGTGATCACTGCGATGTCGAACCGGGCCAGCGCGGCGGCTTCGGCGGTCACGGAATAGGCCCCGGAGTCCAGCACTGCACCGAGCCGCGCAGACGCCACGTCCTCCACATACGACTCGCCAGTGGCGATCTGCTGAACGCGACGCGGGTCCACGTCGTAGCCGACGACACGGTGGCCCACCTCTGCGGCGCGCACGGCCAGTGGCAGCCCCACATAGCCCTGACCGGCGACAACAACATACATGGCAGCTCCCACTACGATCGCAGTGCTTGAATGGACCGTCGTCCCTGGCCTAACAAGGAGAAGCGCTGTGCCCCTGGTGTCCGTCGTGATGCCCGTGTACAACTCGGCAGCCACTCTCGGCGCAGCAATCCGGTCGGTGCTCACGCAGACCCACAGCGATCTGGAGCTGCTGGTCACCGACGACAAATCCTCCGACAACTCCATGGATCTACTCATGGAATTCGCCCGGCAGGACAAGCGCGTGCTGCCGGAATCGGCACCCGAACGGGGCGGCGCCGGCCGGGCACGCAACCTCGCTATCGCGCGAGCCCGGGGGGACTACGTCGCCTTTCTTGACAGTGACGACATGTGGCTTCCGGAGAAGACCGAGCGACAAATTGAGTTCGCCGCTACGGGCAGCGCGCCTCTGACATTCACCTCCTACTACAAAATGGACGCCGACTACGACGGCGAGAGCACCGATTTCATCCCGAACGGCCGCGTGGTCCAGGCGCGAGAACACGTGGACTACCGCGCGATGCTGGTCCAGGATCACATCGGGGCGCTGACGGCCATGTACGACCGCACCGTCCTTGGCACCAGGCTGATGCCGGAGATGCTGAAGCGACAGGACTACGCCCTGTGGCTGTCGATCATGCGTGACGGCGCTGACGCCCGGGGCCTTCCGGAGCCACTTGCGGTGTACAGGGCCCACCAGGCAGGATCGCTTTCCTCCAACAAGCTGTCGCTGGTCCCGTACAACTGGTCTCTGTACCGCGAGCACGAGGGGCTGTCGGTCCCCCGGTCGACGCGGGCGCTGGCCGGCGCCGTGTGGCAGTCGCTGCGCAATTCGCGGATCTAGGACTCGCTGCGAGACCCGCCCTGTGCCACCTACAAGGCGGCCGGTCCGGTGGTGCCTGCACTGCGCAGGAACATTTGGAGGAGCAAGCGACGGTTCTCGGGTGCGACACGGTACTGGCCGTCGCCGAGCGGTTCGCGGCCGTGGACCCAGCGGTGCTGGTTCACAATCAAGAAGTCTCCACGCCGGAGCGTATAGGAGACCTGGCCCGCGACCATCTGGTCCGCGAGCTCTCGGGCGGCGTGGACGTGTTCCTTGTCGAGTCCGGACTCCGCGAGCATCTTGGCCGTGAACCGTACGAATCCGTGGTCTTCGGGTTCGCCGTCCAGGACGGGGAACGGCGTGTACTCCTCGCCCACACCGGACAGATCGAAGAAGCCTCCGTAGCTGTATGCGGAGTCGGCCAGGAGGGCGCGACTCGATGGCGTCAGTCGCGATACGGCCTCGCGAGCGTCGGAGAGAATGCTCGCGCCGGCTCCGAGCGGGTCGGGTCGGACGCACAGAAGCGTGGTGTAGTCCGGCGGCTGGGTCGCGTTGACCAAGTCCATGTGGAACGCGTTGTACCCCGTACCGGTGGACAGGCCGGGATTGGCATTGAGGTTGACCCCGATTTCCTTCCACAGCGGCCATCGCCGGAAGGGCTGGAAAGGGATCGCTACTTCGGCGAGAATCGCCATTGCCAGGCGGAGGAACTGTTCTCCGACCCCCAACGCTTGAGCGATGTTCCCCAGACGCACCACGGCGCATCCGCCAGTCACCCCGTTCAGCGTGGAGACAAGGGGGCCCCTGAGCTCATCGGATAACGGAACCGAATCCAGTGCGGCCCGGTACCGCTCGATCGTGGAATCCGCCATGAAGGCGCCCTCCACGCTCCAGGCGGGAAGCGTGCTTCCGATCTCGATCAGATCTTCTTCCAGCTCCCTCGACAGGTCGATGAAGCCCTCCCACCCAGCATTCACGATCTCGCGCATTGTGTTGTCCCTTTCTGCGGGTTCGCTTCGCCCGGCTGGGCGAAGCGTTGCTCGCCCCGTCAGCAGTCCGGCGAGGCACACTCCGGGCGTCAGTTCTTCAGCGCCCCTTGCTGAGCTTGTGCACCGGAGGGAGTCAGTTCGTGGACTCGTCGGCCGGCCCAGCCTGGATCACGACGGACACGCTCGGCCCGCCGCCTCAGGCGGCGGAGGCGCGGGCCCGGTCGCGGGCGACGGGTCGTAGTCCGGGCACTTCGGGCTGCCGCACTCGCACGGCGGCCACTTCAGCGCCGACCCGGGCGCCAGGTCGGCGCCATCCGCACCGGGAACACCCTTCCGCACCACGAGGACGCCATCCGTCCCGAACGTGGCGATCAACAGGGAAAGGCGTCGCCGCGCCTCGCTGCCTGTCGTTCCGGCTTCCACGGTCCGCGCTCCGGCCAACTCGTCCGGGTCGCCCGTCCTCGTATCGGTGGCTTGCTCACACATGGGGGATGTACCTTCCGTTATCACGCACTCGCTTTCTGTATTCAAGCTTCGGCGTTCGCGAGCGCGCCCAACAGACAGGGAAGCTGGACGCTGATGGCTGTCCAGCAGACATTCGGGAGTTCATGTGACTGTCGAAGGCGAAACCGAAGAGACGGCCGACCCGACCATCTCTCCTCTCGCCCACTTCGGCGTTGAGGTACGGCTTGAGCGCGAGCGCCTGGGGATCACGCGCGAAGCGCTCGGGAAGGAGGCATGCTGCGGTTACTCACTCGTGGCAAAGATCGAATCCGGGAAACGAGTACCGCCGCTGAACTTCGCCGAGGCGTGCGACCGGATGTTCCCGCACTCCAACGGGCGCTTCGTCAGGCTCTGGCCGCTTGCCCTGCGGTGGGCCTTCCCGCCGTGGTTCCGCCGATACGTCGAACTGGAGTGGACAGCCACCTCGTTGCACATGTTCCACCCGCAGCTCCTGCCTGGCATCGTGCAGACGGAGGAGTACGCGCGGGCAGTACTGCGTACGGGGCGCCCGGTCAATCTTGAAGCCCTGGTGACCGCCCGCGTCGAGCGTCAGCGCGTCCTTGAGCGAAAGGAGCCGACCCGGTTGTGGCTCGTCCTGAACGAGGCCGTTCTTCGTAACACCGTGGGCAACAAAGTTGTGATGCGGAACCAACTTGCCCGTCTCCTGCACCTCGCCCAGACACCGCCACACGTCGTGCAGATCATCCCGGACAGAGGTAATCACCACGGTTGGGCCAGCCCGTTCGGGCTGTTGTCATTCGCCGAGGGCACTGATGTGGTCCACGTCGACGGATTCCCACGTGGCTATCTCCTGGCGGATACTGACGATGTGACCACGGCTAACGGTGCCTATGATCTGCTCAGAGCCATGGCCTCGTCACCGGACGAGTCGGTAGGAATGATCGACTCCATCTCGAAGGATTACTACTCATGATCAATCCCGACCGCATCCCGGAAGAGAACTGGCGGAGTTCTACCTACAGCCAGAACAACGGCGGCGAGTGCATCGAGGTCGCGGACGGCATCGCCCACACCATCCCCGTCCGGGACTCCAAGACACCCGAAGGCCCGCACCTCACCTTCCCGCACGCCGCGTTCGGCGCCTTCGTCCACGCCGTACGCCGGGGCCAGTTCGAAGCCTCCTGACTCCCCCTCCCCTCCCTCCTCGCTGGTGACGGAGGTACCGGACTGCGGGGCCTCCACACCGGAACCCCCATCTTGAACGCGTTCAAAAGGAGGTCTAGAGTCATGACGTCAGCTTTTGAACACGTTCAAAGGGAGGGTGGGGCATGGACCTCACTGTTGTCGCGTATGTCGCCTACCTGCTGATCAGCGTCGCACTGACCGTATGGGTCGCCCGGACGCTCAGCCGGAACGGGCGGCTCTTTCTCTCCGACGTGCTCCGAGGGGACGAAAAGCTCGCCGATGCCGTCAACCACCTGCTGGTCGTCGGCTTCTACCTGGTCAACCTCGGCTTCGTCGCGCTGTACCTGAAGGCCGCCGACGCCGTCGAGAACGCGCGGGGGCTCTTCGAGGCCCTTTCGGTGAAGGTCGGTGTCGTCCTGCTGGTGCTCGGGGTGATGCACCTGGGCAATGTGTACGTGCTCAACAAGATGCGGCGGCGCGGGCTCCTGGAGCGCGAGCAGACCCCGCCCGTGGCGCCGCAGGGCTGGACGGGCACCGCCGTCGCCGGGAGCTGAGCGGCGATGGCCGGCACCGCGCCCCACCCGGGCACCACGCCCCACCCCGGCGCCGCACCCCGCCCGCACTCCGCGCCCCGGCTGCCCGTACGGCGGCTGACCTTCCTCTACGACGCGCAGTGCGGGCTCTGCGTCCATCTGCGGCACTGGCTGATGCGTCAGCCCCAGCTCGTACCGCTCGACCCGGTGCCCGCAGGGTCGCGGGAGGCCCGGCGGCGGTTCCCCGGTCTCGATCACGGCGCCACGCTCAAGGAGATCACCGTGATCGGGGACAGCGGCCAGATCTACCGGGGGACGGCAGCCTGGATCGTCTGCCTCTGGGCGCTGGCCGAACACCGGCCCCGGGCCCACTGGCTGGCCACCCCGGCCGGGGCGCCCTTCGCCAGGGTGAGCGTGCTCGCCGCGTCGAAGTACCGGGAGCTGACGGCGGCGGGCCGTACGGACGGCGACGGACTCTGCTTTGACGGACTCTGCGTTGACGGCGGGGCGTGCGCCGTGCCCGCCCCGCCGCCGCCCGCGTGAGCGCGGGCCTCAGGCCGCCGCCATGGCCGCCGGTTCCGCCTCGTCCCGGTGGATCGGCGTGCCCGATCCGGTGAGCGGCAGGCCCGTGCCGCCCCGCCGGACAGCGACGATCTCCGCCGCGATGGACAGGGCGGTCTCCTCCGGCGTACGGGCTCCGAGGTCGAGCCCGATCGGCGAGTGCAGCCGGGCCAGCTCCCGCTCCCCCAGGCCCACTTCGCGCAGCCGCCGGTCACGGTCGTCGTGCGTGCGGCGTGAGCCCATCGCGCCGACGTACGCCACCGGCAGCCGCAGGGCCGTCTCCAGCAGAGGCACGTCGAACTTGGCGTCATGGGTGAGCACGCACAGCACGGTGCGCGCGTCGGTCGGCGTGCTCCGCAGATAGCGGTGCGGCCAGTCGACCACGACCTCGTCCGCCTCGGGGAAGCGGGCCGGGGTGGCGAAGACCGGCCGGGCGTCGCACAGGGTCACCCGGTAGCCCAGGAACTTCCCCGCGCGGACGAGCGCCGCCGCGAAGTCCACCGCGCCGAACACGATCATGCGCGGCGGCGGCACGCTCGACTCGACGAACAGGGTGAGGCCGCCGGGGCAGTGGGTCCCGTCCTCCGAGAGGCCGACCGTGCCGGTACGGCCCGCCTCCAGCAGGGCGCGCGCCTCGGCCGCCGCCGTGCGGTCCAGTCGCGGAGAGCCGCCCAGGGCGCCCTCGTACGAGCCGTCGGGGCGTACGAGCAGGGCCCGGCCCAGGTGGTCGGCCGGGCCCCGGACCACCCGGGCCAGGGCGGTCGCCCCGCCCCGGGCGGCGGACGCCAGCGCGGCGGCGGTCACCGCTCTGACGGGGGTCCGCGCGGTGACCGGGGTGACCAGGACCTCGACGGTCCCGCCGCAGGTCAGCCCGACCGCGAACGCGTCCTCGTCGCTGTAGCCGAACACCTCGGTCACCGTACGGCCGTCCCCCAGCGCCTGGAGGCAGAGGTCGTACACCGCTCCCTCCACGCAGCCGCCGGAGACCGACCCGATCACCGCGCCGTCGCTGTCGACGGCGAGTGCGGCGCCGGGGCCGCGCGGCGCGCTGCCGCCGACGGCCACGACGGTGGCCACCGCGAAGTCCCGGCCCTCCGCCACCCAGCGGTCCAGCTCCTCGGCGATGTCAAGCATCCGGCGCTCCGCCGGCGGCCCGCAGAACGCGGTTGGGCCGGATGGGCAGGGCCCGGTGGCGTACGCCGGTCGCGTGCCAGACCGCGTTGGCGACGGCGGCCGCGGCGCCCACGATGCCGATCTCACCGACGCCCTTGATACCCACCGGGTCCTCCGGGTCCGGGTCGTCCACCCAGTCGGCCTCGACGTCCGCCACGTCGGCGTTGGCCGCGAAGTGGTATCCGGCGAGGTCGGCGCCGACGTGGGCGCCCAGGTTGCCGTCGCGGACAGCCTCCTCGTGCAGGGCCATGGAGATGCCCCAGATCATGCCGCCGACGAGCTGGTTGCGCGCCGTGAGCGGGTTGACGATGCGGCCGGCCGCGAAGATGCCGAGCATGCGCCGCACGCGCACCTCGCCGGTCGTCACGTCCACGGCGACCTCGGCGAACTGCGCCCCGAAGGAGTGCCGTTCCCTGGGCGGCAGGGTGCCGATGGCGGCGGAGGTGTCCGAACGCGCCGTGATGCCCTCGGGCGGCACAGTGCCGCCCAGGGCGAGCTGTTCCCGCAGGTCGCGCGCGGCGATGTTGACCGCCCACGCCCAGGAGCGGGTGCCCATGGAGCCGCCCGCGATCATCGCCGGGCCGAAGTCGCTGTCGCCGATCCGCACCCGGACGCGGTCCGGCGTGGTGGCCAGGGCGTCGGCGGCGATCAGGGTGAGCGCGGTGCGTGCGCCGGTGCCGATGTCCGCGGCGGCGATCCGCACGGTGAAGCTGCCGTCGGCCTCGGCGGTCACGGCCGCCGTGGAGGGGGCGGCCCCGGCGCCGAAGGAGGCCGCCGCGGTACCGGTGCCGAGCAGCCAGCGTCCGTCCCGGCGCACCCCGGGGCGCGGATCGCGGTCGGCCCAGCCGAAGCGGCGGGCGCCCTCCCGGAAGCAGGCGACCAGATTGCGGCTGGCGAAGGGCAGTCCGGAGACGGGGCCCTTGTCGGGCTCGTTGCGCAGGCGCAGCTCGATCGGGTCGACGCCGCACTTCTCGGCGAGTTCGTCGAGCGCGGCCTCCAGCGCGTACGAGCCCGGCGCCTCGCCCGGTGCGCGCATCCACGTGGGGGTCGGCACGTCGAGGCGTACGACCCGGTTGGCGGTGTGGTGGGCGTCGGCGTCGTACATCACCCGGGCCACCCCGGCGCTCGGCTCGACGAACTCGTGCACCGTGGAGGTGGCGCTCAGCGAGTTGTGCTCCAGGGCGCGCAGTCGGCCGTCCGCGTCGGCGCCCAGCCTGACCCGCTGCACGGTGGGGCTGCGATAGCCCGCCAGCGTGAACATCTGGCGGCGCGTCATGACGAGGCGGACCGGGCGCCGCAGGACGGTCGCGGCCATGACCGCGCCCACCTGGTGCGCGCGGACGCCCTTGCTGCCGAAGCCGCCTCCGATGTGCTCGGATCGGACCCGTATCGACGAGGGGTCGAGCGAGAACATCTGGGCGAGCTCGTTCTGGACCCAGGTGGTGCCCTGGTTGGAGTCGACGAGTTCGAGCCGGCCGCCGTCCCACCGGGCGGTCGCCGCGTGCGGCTCCATCGAGTTGTGGTGTTCCTCCGGAGTGGTGTACTCGGCGTCCAGGACGACGGCGGACGCGGCGAGCTGGGCCTCCAGGTCACCCTTCCCCGTCACCGCCGGCATGTGGCCCTCCGCCTCGTAGGCGTCCGGATGGTCCCCGGCGAAGGCCACATCGTGCGGCTCCTGTTCGTACTGCACGACCAGCGCCTCCGCCGCCTCCCTGGCCTGTTCGGACGTCTCGGCGACGACCAGGGCCACCGGCCAGCCCGCGTGCGGTACGCGGTCGTGCTGGAAGAGGGCGGCGGTCGGGTCCGGGCGGCCCAGCATGCCGACGTAGTCGGACTTCACGTGGGGGGCGTTGCCGTGGTGCAGGACGGTGAGGACCCCGGGCATGCTCAGGACGGAACCGTCCTCCACAGCGCGGATCCGGCCGCGGGCGACGGTGGAGAGCACCAGCCAGCCGTGGGCGAGCCCGTCGAAGGGGATCTCGCCCGCGTAGCGGGCGGCTCCGGTGACCTTGTCCCGGCCCTCCACCCGGGTGTGGGCGGTGCCGATGGAGCGATGCGCGGTCGGGGCCTCGGTGGTGGTGGTCATCGGGCGGCCTCCTCGGTGAGTTCGCTGAGCACGGCGACCACGAGGTTGCGCGTCAGGGTCACCTTGTACGCGTTGCCGGGCAGCGGCCGGGCGGCGGCCAGTTCGGCGTCCGCGGCGGCGGCGAAGGTCACGGCGTCGGCCGGCGCGCCGGTGAGCACGCGTTCGGCGGCGGTGGCGCGCCAGGGCCGGGACGCGACCGCCCCGAGGGCCAGGCGCGCCTCCCGTACGACGCCGTCCCGGACGTCGAGCGCGGCGGCGACCGAGCCGATGGCGAACGCGTAACTGGCGCGCTCGCGCACCTTTCGGTAGCGCGAGTGCGCGGCGACGGGGGCCGGCGGCAGGGTCACACCGGTGATCAGCGCCCCCGGCGGCAGGGCGGTCTCCCGGTGCGGGGTGTCGCCCACGGGCAGGTAGAGCCCGCCGATCGGCGTCTCGCCGGGTCCGTCGGCCGTCTCGTAGGAGACGACAGCGTCGAAGGCGGTCAGAGCCACGCCCAGGTCCGAGGGGTGCACGGCCACGCAGTGCTCGGAGGCGCCCAGGACGGCGTGGTTGTGGTGCTCGCCGCTGACGGCGGGGCAACCGCTGCCGGGGACACGCTTGTTGCACGGCTTGGTGATGTCGGTGAAGTAGCCGCAGCGGGTGCGCTGGAGCAGGTTGCCGCCGACCGTGGCCATGTTGCGCAGCTGCCCGGAGGCACCGGCGAGCACGGCCTGTGTCAGCGCCGGGTAGCGGCGCCGGACCTCGGGGTGGGCGGCGAGATCGCTGTTGGTGACGGTCGCGCCGACGCGCAGCCCGCCGTCCGGCGTGGGCTCGATTGCGTCCAGGGGCAGTTCGCGGATGTCGACGAGGCGGCCGGGCCGCTCCACGCCGGTCTTCATGAGGTCGACGAGGTTGGTGCCGCCGCCGACGAACCGGGCGTCCGGATCGGCGTCGAGCAGTGCGACCGCGCCGGCGACGTCGTGCGCGCGCTGGTAACCGAACTCCCTCATGCGGCGGTCTCCTCACCGGTCGCGGCGGGCGCGTCGGCCTCGGCGGCGCGGGCGACCGCCCGGACGATCGACACGTACGCGCCGCAACGGCACAGGTTGCCGCTCATCCGCTCGCGGATCTCCTCGGGAGTCAGCGGTGGCGGCCCGGCCTCGGGGCGGACATCGCCGGTGACGGCGCTCGGCCAGCCCGCGGCGTGCTCCTCGATCACGGCGATGGCCGAACAGATCTGGCCCGGCGTGCAGTAGCCGCACTGGTAGCCGTCCAGGTCGAGGAACGCCTGCTGCACGGGGTGCAGCCGGTCGCCGACGGCGACCCCTTCTATGGTGGTGATCTCACGGCCCTCGGCCGCCACCGCGAGCTGTAAGCAGGAGACGGCCCGGCGGCCGTCGATCAGTACCGTGCAGGCACCGCACTGTCCCTGGTCGCAGCCCTTCTTGGTGCCGGTCAGGTCGAGGCGCTCGCGCAGCGCGTCGAGCAGGGTGGTGCGGTGGTCGACGGAGAGCGCGTGCTTCTCGCCGTTGATGTTCAGCGTGACGGCACTGTGCGTCGATGTGGGGGGCGGAGCCACGATCAGCCTTCTTTCGCCTATCCGGGGCGCGTCGGCAGGAGGTCCGGCGCGTGTGAACCTGGGCGGGGTGGCGCTGTACGGGGCGGTGCCGGCTTGTCATGATGCGGACATGGAGGAAGGACTCCCGCCGGAGCGGTCGTCACCAGCCCGGATCACGTCCGTCCATGGACCGGAGCCAAGCGGACATCTGTCCGTTACTGTGAAAACGTAGCGGACAGTTGTCCGCTCAGCAAGGCCGGGTTTACGGAACCGGGCTCACGAGGAGGACGAGTGCAGCAGAAGAAGGACCCGCCTCTGCGCTCCGACGCGCAGCGCAACCGCGAGCGCATCCTGGAAGTGGCCCTGACAGAACTGACGCGTTGCGCGGAGGTCCCGTTGAGCCTGATCGCCAAGAAGGCGTGCGTCGGGCAGGGCACGTTCTACCGCAACTTCCCCAACCGCGAGTCCCTGGTCCTGGAGATCTACCGCCACGAGATGCAGCAGGTCGCCGACTCCGCGGCCCAACTGCTCCAGTCCCAGGAGCCGGACCGTGCCCTCCGGGAGTGGATGGACCACCTCGCCCGGTTCGCCATGGCCAAGGCCGGCCTCGCGGACGCCATCCGCCAGGCCACCAGCGCCCCGGGCAGCCCGGGGAAACCGGCCCCCACCCCCGTGGCCGACGCGGCTGAGGCGCTGCTGCGGGCCGGCGAGGAAGCCGGCACCATCCGCCCGGGAGTGACCGGCGAGGACTTCATCCTGCTCATCGCCGGCCTCTGGATGATCGATCCGGGTGGCGAGTGGCGGCCGCAGGTCACCCGGCTCCTGGACCTCGTCATGGCCGGCCTGCGGACGGGGAGCGCAGGCCCTCCCGTCGGGATCCTGCCAGAACAAACGATCTCCGATCGCCCATGACCACCGAGAACATCGCATTCATCTAGGCTCAGGCAGCGTGAAGGACGAGAAGGATCAGAAGGACGCCAAGGCCCCCGCCACGCCCAAGAGCGAGCAGACCCGCACGCTCATCCTGGAGACCGCGCTACGGCTCTTCCGGGAGCGCGGTTACGACAGGACGACCATGCGGGCCATCGCCCAGGAGGCCGAGGTCTCCGTAGGGAACGCGTACTACTACTTCTCCTCCAAGGAACATCTCGTCCAGGGCTTCTACGACCGGATCGCCACCGAGCACCGCGTGGCGGTCCGGCCCGTGCTCGACCGGGAGACCGGTCTGGAGGCGCGCCTCGGCGGGGTGCTGACGGCCTGGCTGGAAATCGCGGAGCCGTACCACGAGTTCGCCGCCCAGTTCTTCAAGAACGCCGCCGACCCGGACAGCCCGCTGAGCCCCTTCTCGCCCGAGTCGGAGCCGACCCGGGAGGCGGCCATCTCCGTGCACCGGGAGGTGCTGGCCGGCTCCACCACCAAGGTCGACGCCGAACTGGCGCCCTCGCTGCCGGAGTTGATGTGGCTGGCCCAGATGGGCCTGGTCCTGTACTGGGTGTACGACCGCTCGGAGGGCAGCGAGCGCACCCACCGCCTCGCCCTGCGCGGCGCCCGGCTGGTCGCGCGCAGCGCCGCGCTCTCCCGCTTCCGGGTGCTCAGGCCGCTCGTACGCGAGGTCCACGAGCTGTTCACGGACTTCCTGCCGGGCATGGCCCAGGTGGCCGCCGCCCGCCAGGAGAACGGCGGCGGCAGGAGAGGGAAGAAGGGCTGAGGACAACGGCGCACGGCGGACGGGACGGCGGACGGCGGACGGTCAGAGCCGGCCCAGCCGCCACAGCCGCCAGATGCCCGTACCGTCCGAGAGGTACTCCGAGCCCGTCACGTCCTCGCTGCTCAGGACGTAGTCCTTCTTCTGCCAGAGCGGCACGATCGGCACGTCCTCGGCCACCGTGCGTTGCAGGGACTTGAAGTCCTGCGCGGCGCGCCCCCGGTCGGCGTACCGCTGCGTGGAGCGGATCAGTTCGTCGACCCGGTCGTCCGTGTAGCCGTTGTGCAGGATCGAGCCGCCCCCGATCAGGGGCTGGATGAAGTTGTCGGGGTCGGGGAAGTCCGGCACCCAGCCGATGGTGTACGCGTCGAACTCGCCCTTGGAGTAGCCCTTCTGGAACTCCGTCCACTCCTTCTCGACGACCTTCACCTTGAAGAGTCCGGTCGCTTCGAGCTGGCGGCGCAGCTCGGCCGCCTCCGGCTCCGCCGCGCCGCCCTGCGCGTATCCGAGGGTGAAGCTGACCGGCGTCCTGAGGTCCGCGTCGTCCTCCAGGAGGGCGCGGGCGCGGGCGGTGTCCGGCTCCGGGTAGGCGTCGAAGAACGGGGTGCTGTGGGAGGTGATGCCCTGCGGGATCAGCGAGTAGAGCGGTTCGACCGTCGAGTCGTACACACCGGAGACGATCCGGGGCCGGTCGACCACAGTGGCGATCGCCCGTCGCACCGCCTGGTCCGCCATCGGTGACCCGGCCCGCGTGTTGAGGACGAGGTTGCGGATGGCCGCGCTGTCCGACTCGGTGACGCGTACGCCGTCCGCGCCGCCGTCCAGTGCGGCGATGGCCGACGGCGGGAGCTGACGGTGGGTGACCTCGACCGTACGGGCCTTCCAGGCGTCGGCGAGCGCGTCGGAGGTCTTGAAGTACTCGATGTCCACCGGGCCGCCGGTCGCCTCGATCGCGCCCCGGTAGGCGGGGTTGGGCTCCAGGTGGGCGGAGGAGCCCGGCAGGTACTGGTCCAGGAGGTACGGTCCCGAGCCGCCGACCTTGTCTCCGACGAGGAGCGCGTCCGCCGGGTACTGCGTACGGTCGACGATCGCACCGGCCCCGGTGGCCACCTTGAGCGGGAACGTCGCGTCGCCCGAGCGGAGCTGGAAGGTGACGGTCCGCCCGTCCGCCACCACCGACTTGAGCGTGGCGAAGAGGGGCGCGGGTCCGGCGTCCGCCTTGATGGCCAGGACGCGGTCGAAGGAGTACTTGACGTCCTCGGCGGTCATCGTCGCACCGCTGGGGAAGCGGATGTCGTCCCGCAACTCGCAACGGTAGGTGGTGAGTTCCGTGCCGGTGAAGCCGCAGGAGCGGGCCGCGTCCGGTACGGGGGTGATCGAGGCGGGTTTGAACGTGAGCAGCGACTGGTAGATGTTGCTGAACAGCGCCCAGGAGCCCGCGTCGTACGCGCCCGCAGGATCGAGCGATGAGACGACGTCCGTCGTGCCGACGGTGATCGGTTTCTCCTCCGCCCGGTTGGACGGCAGGAGCTGCCAGCCGCCCACTCCCGCGACCACCAGAACCAGACATGTGATGAGTATCCGCACACGGACCGACCGCATCGCTGTGCCCCTCTATCACGCCCACCCCTGACCGTGATGGCGCTCACCCAACCACAAAGGTCTCCACCTGTGGAAGAGAAAAAGGCGCTCTCCCCGGCAACAGTCACGTTAAGCCGGGAACACTCGCGAGTAGGGAGCGGAAGAGGCGCCCGCGGGGGCCGTTTCCAGGGCCGTGCCCGGGGTCACGCCTGGCGCGAGGCCAGCTCCACGACGGTGATGTCGGAGGGCGCGCCGACCCGTACGGGAGGGCCCCAGGCGCCCGCGCCGCGCGATACGTAGAGCTGGGTGTCCTGGTACCGCTCCAGGCCGGCGACGGTGGGGTTGGCGAAGCCCGCGAGGAGGCTGCCGGGCCAGAGCTGGCCGCCGTGGGTGTGGCCGGAGAGCTGGAGGTCGACGCCGTGGCGCACGGCGTCGTGGATGACGACGGGCTGGTGCGCGAGGAGTACGGAGGCCCTGGCCGGGTCGCGGTCCCCGAGCGCCTTCACGAAGTCGGGGCCCTCGCCCTCGCTCTCGCCCGCGATGTCGTTGACCCCGGCGAGATCGAATCCGGCGATCTCGACGCGCTCGTTCTCCAGGGGCCGCAGCCCCAGCTCGCGTACGTGGTCGACCCATTCGGCGGCGCCGGAGAAGTACTCGTGGTTCCCGGTCACGAAGAAGGAGCCGTGCGGCGCCTCCAGACCGGCGAGGGGTTCGGCGGCCGGGCCCAGGTTCTGGACGGTGCCGTCGACCAGGTCACCGACGACGGCGATGAGATCGGGCCGCGTGGAGTTGATCGTACGGACGATGCGCCGGGTGTGGGCGCTGCCCAGGATCGGGCCGAGGTGGATGTCGCTGACGACGGCGATACGGAAGCCGTGGGCGGCGCGCGGCAGCTTGGCCAGGGGGACGGTGACGCGCTTGACGGAAGGGCCGCGCAGGACGCCGTAGGTGCCGTATCCGACCGTGGCGAGCGCGGCGGTGGCGGCGGCGCCGCCGACGGCCCGGGAGACGAAGAGACGGCGGGAGGGGCCGGAGGGCGTGGCGGGCGAGGCGGAGGGGGCGGAGGGCGGTGCGGTCGGCGCCGCCGCCGTCCCGGCCTTCGTCTCGGATTCCTTCGCGGTCCCGGTCCCGGTCTTGGTCCCGGTCTTGGTCCCGGTCTTCGTCCCGATCCCGGACTCGGTCTTGGTCCCGGTCCCGGACTCGGATTCCTTCGCGGTCCCGGTCCCGGTCCCGGTCCCTATCTCGGTCTTCGTCGCCGTGCCCGCCGCCGTCCCTGACTTCGCCTCTGTCTCCGCCTCCGCCTTCGCCTTCGCAGCCGCCCCGGTCTTCGCCGCGGCGCTCGCTTCCGTGGCGGCCACGTCCCGTGGCCCCGTCGGAGTAGTCGGCTCCGGTGTCTTTCCCGTCGCGTCCCGGCGTGCCAGGAAGCGCCGCAGCGCCGGGCGTACGGCCTCGGCCACCCCCAGTGCCAGCACCAGGTACAGCAGCGTCGCCAGCCACAGGAACCCCGGCCAGGCCAGGACCTGCTGGAGCAGGAAGGGCGCACCGGAACGGCTCGAACTCAGAGCGCCGACGGAGAGAACAGGCAGCAGAATGATCGCAACCGTTCCCAGCCTGCGGGCGGTCCCGGGCGCCGATGTCGTGTCGCGCACCAGGCGCCGCCACACGTACCAGTGCGCCGCGACCAGCAACGAGACGACCGCGAGCACTGCCAGAACGACCACGACAACCACGAAGAACGCTCCCCCTAAGCCTGTTGTTCAGGCTGTTCGCGCCGGAGTGCGCGGACGCCACGGAACCCGATCACGCCGATCGCCGTCCCCAGAAGAAAGGACACGACGGCGAGCGTCAGGTGCACCCAGAAGTATCCCGTGGGGGCACCGGCGTCGTCGAAGGCGAGTCCGCTGCCGTCCTGCCAGAGATTTTTCACGAAAGTGATCCAGATGAACCAGCTCCAGACCCCGAACACGAGCAGGAACCACGACACGGGGCGGCTGAGCTTCATGGATTCAGTATCGCCGTCGCCCTCGGGGCGGCGGCAGCGGGGTCCAGGAGATCCGCCGGTGTCCTCATCCATGGCCGATGCATGTACGTTCTCGGTCGTGCCCGCTCTGAAAAAGACCGCTGTGACGGTCCTCGCCGCCGCTCTGCTGCCCCTGATAGCCGCTCTGCCCGCCGCCGCGGCGCCCGGGACACCCGAGGCGCCCACGGCCTCCGCCGACAGCGGGGCCGACGCGCCCGGCAGGAAGCAGCCCCAGCCGCCCGCCTCGATGTCCACGGTCGGCGGGACGCTGCTCGGCAGGGCGGGTACGCAGGTGAACCTCGGCGCGGGCGTGCCGGTGCTGCCGAAGAAGCTGAGCGGCCGGTCCTGGATCGTCGCGGACGCCGAGTCCGGTGACGTACTGGCCTCGCACAACGCGCACTGGCGGCTGCCGCCCGCCTCCACGCTCAAGATGCTCTTCGCGGACACGCTGCTGCCGAAGCTGCCCGCGACGGAGGAGTACAAGGTCACCAACACCGACCTCGCGGGCGTGGGCGCCGGCAGCAGTCTGGTCGGGGTGAAGGAGGACCTCACGTACTCCGTCCACGATCTGTGGCTGGGTGTCTTCCTGCGCTCCGGCAACGACGCGGTCCACGTGCTCTCCTCGATGAACGGCGGGGTGGAGAAGACGGTCGTGGAGATGCAGGCGCAGGCCGACGAGTTGCAGGCGCTGGACACGCATGTGGTCACGCCCGACGGCTACGACGAGAAGGGCCAGGTCTCCAGCGCGTACGACCTCACGCTGATCGCCCGCTCCGGACTCCAGAAGAAGGAGTTCCGGGAGTACAGCTCGACGCAGTCGGCCAAGTTCCCCGGCGAGTTCTCCAAGCCGAAGAAGGGCGAGAAGGAGGAGGGCTTCAAGCCCGTACGGGAGAACTTCGAGATCCAGAACACCAACAGGCTGCTGACCGGCGCCAACGGGGTGGCCCAGTACCGGGGCATCGCCGGGGTGAAGAACGGCAGCACCACGCACGCCGGGAACACCTTCACCGGGGTCGCCGAGCGCGACGGCAAGAAGCTGCTGGTCACGGTCATGAACCCGTCGTCCACCGAGGCCCACGCGGTCTACCAGGAGACGGCGCGGCTGCTGGACTGGGGCTTCGCGGCGAGCGGCAAGGTGAAGCCGGTGGGGGTGCTGGTGGCGCCGAAGTCCGCCCGTACGAGCGCGTCCCCGGATCCCACCCAGGTGGGCTCGAACACCGATGGCCACGCCTCCACCGTGGCGGCGGCGAACGGCGGCGGTACGGGCGGGGCGGGGGTCGCGCTCGGCATCACGGGCGGGGCGCTGGTCCTGCTGGCGGGTACGGGGTACCTGGTCAACCGGCGCTGGCCGCTGCCCGACCTGGTCCGGCGCCGTCCGCGCGCGTAGCACCGCCGTACGCCGCGACGTCGCCGCCCGCGTCGTCCCCGTCGGCCCCGTCCCCCTCCCCGCCGGACCCGTCCCCGCCGTCCTCGCCGTCCCCGTCATGGGCCTCCTCCCGCTTGCTCCGCGTCGCCGTCCAGGCGGCGCAGAACAGCAGCAGCTTCGCCGTGAAGTTGATCCAGAGCAGCAGCGCCACCGGCACCCCGAACGCGCCGTACATGCTCTTCGTCGCCACGCTCCTCATGTAGCCGCCGAGCAGCAGTTTCAGCAGTTCGAAGCCGACGGCGCCGATCAGCGCGGCGACGACGAGCCGGCGGCGGGGCGGGTGGACGCGGGGCAGCAGCGTCAGGACGTACAGGAGCAGCAGGAAGTCGGCCAGGACCGCCACCACGAGGGCGGCAGTCTGGAGCAGTACGCCGCCCGCCCCGCCCTCGGGGATGCCGAGCTTGTCGGCGCTCCAGCCGACGGCCGTCGAGCCGAATCCCGACGCGGCCAGCGAGGCGAGCCCGACCGCGCCGAGGCCCAGCAGCACCACACCGTCCTTGCCCTTGAGCAGGAAGGGGTTGCCGTCCTGCGGGTCCTCCAGCTCCCAGACGGCCCGCAGGCACTCCCGCATCGAGCCGATCCAGCCGATACCGGTGAGGAGCAGCAGCGCGCCGGCCACCAGCCCGACCGTGCCCGCGTTGGCGACGAGGGCGTTGAGGTCGAGCTGCTGCGAGATGCCGGGGACCTGCTTCGCGATGCTTTCCTGGAGCCGGTCGAGCTGCCCCTGGCTGAGCAGCACGGCGCCGATCGCCGCGCCCACGGTGATCAGCGGGAAGAGCGCGAGAAAGCTGATGAAGGTGATGGCGGCGGCGAGCCGTGCCCAGTGGACCCGGTCGAGCCTCTCGTACGAGCGCCAGGCGTGGGTCCGCATCAGGCGCGCCACGACCGGACCGATGACGGGGAGGTTTTTCAGCCAGTCCATGAGGAGGTCCCTACCCCCATTCATACGAGTATCCCTGCGGGCATCGCGACAAGAGCGCGCAAGAGTGAGATATGGGGCGATCCTGGCGATACGGTCGCGTGCATGCGCTCACCGATGAAGGACGCCTCCGGCACCTCGCCCGTCTCCGGTATCCCGCGGTCCCTGCTCGTCCTCGGCGGCACGTCGGAGATCGGTCTGGCCACCGCGCGCCGGCTGATCGTCCGCGGCACCCGTACGGTCTGGCTGGCGGGCCGCTCCTCCCCCGCGCTGGACACCGCCGCGGCGGGGCTACGGGCCCTGGGCGGCGTGGAGGTCCGTACCGTCGCGTTCGACGCTCTGGACCCCGGCGCGCACGCGGAGACGCTGGGGAAGGCCTTCGCGGAGGGCCCGGTCGACCTGGTGCTGCTGGCCTTCGGGGTGCTGGGCGACCAGGCACGGGACGAGGCGGATCCCCCGGCGGCGGCGCGGGTGGCGCAGACGAACTACACGGGCGGCGTCTCGGCCGGACTGGTCTGCGCGGCGGCCCTCCAGGCGCAGGGGCACGGCGCGCTGGTGGTGCTCTCGTCGGTGGCCGCGGAGCGGGCCCGGCGCGCCGACTTCATCTACGGGTCGAGCAAGGCGGGCCTGGACGCGTTCACGCAGGGGCTCGGGGACGCTATGCGGGGCACGGGGGTACGGGTCATGGTCGTACGGCCCGGCTTCGTACGGCCGTGGGCGCCGGCACGGCGCGGGCAGCTCCCGCCGGCCGGGGCGCAGGCGCCGACGGCCCTGACGATGGCAACGACGCCCGGGGAGGTGGCCGTGGCCGTCGAGGCGGGGCTGCGGCGGGGCGCGGAGACGGTGTGGGTGCCGGGGGCGCTGCGGGTGCTGGCCACGGCGCTGCGGGTGCTGCCGCGCGCACTCTTCCGCAGGCTGCCCATCTGAGTCCCGGAGGGGGCCGGAGCCCCGGCGACCCTCACCGGTCCTACGGGTCTTACGGGTCTACGGGCTCAGGGACGCCGGGCGGTCGGCGGGGGTGGACTGGGAGGGCACCGGCGATGTCTCCGTACCGCCGCCGAAGGCGTACTCCTGCACCTTGCGCCAGACGCCGTCCGCGCCCTGTTCGTACAGCGCGAAGGAGGTGCAGCTCCACTCCGCCCCGTACTCCGACAGCTCCTCGTACGCGCGGTCCATCGCCTCTTCCTCGATGCCGTGCGCGACGGTCACATGCGGGTGGTACGGGAACTGCAGCTCGCGCACGAGCGGCCCCGAGGAGTCCCTGACCCTCTTCTGGAGCCAGGCGCAGGCCGACGCGCCCTCGACGACCTGGAGGAAGACGACCGGGGAGAGGGGGCGGAACGTACCGGTGCCGGAGAGCCGCATGGGGAAGGGCCGGCCCGCCGACGCGACGGCGGCGAGATGCGCCTCGATCGCGGGCAGTGCCGACGCGTCCACCTCGGTGGGCGGCAGCAGCGTGACATGCGTGGGGATGGCGTGCGCGGCGGCGTCACCGAAGCCCGCACGCCGCTCCTGGATCAGAGTGCCGTAGGGCTCCGGGACCGCGATCGAAACGCCGAGCGTTACGGTCCCCACGTCGTTCTCCTCAGTCTCTGTGTCGGTCTGTCTCTGTCGGCCGGTCTGTCTCTGTCGGCCGGTCTGTTTCCGTTGGCCGGTCTGCTGCTGTACGCCGGTCCGTCCCTGCCGGCCGGCCCGGCCGGTGATGGATCCTGCTCACGTCCACCGCCCGCCAGTGTGACGGTCGCACCGCCGTACTGGCCAGCGCTCGCCGGACCGGGGGCCGGCGTCCATACATGGCGTAACCGTCCGGCGTACCCGCGTCACGCGGATTCGTCCGTACGGCCGGTCCGCCGGCGCCCCCGTTCCGGCACCTGGCTCAGTGTTTCGCGGGCAGGAAGCCGACTCTCGCGTACGCCTGGGCCAGCGTCTCCGCGGCGACCGTACGCGCCTTCTCCGCGCCTTCGGCCAGGATGGCGTCCAACGTCTCGGGGTCGTCCAGATATTCCTGTGTACGGGCCCGGAAGGGTGTGACGAATTCGACCATCGCCTCCGCCAGATCCGTCTTCAGCGCGCCGTACCCCTTGCCCTCGTAGCGCTTCTCCAGATCCGCGACGGACGTGTCCGTGAGGGTGGAGTAGATCGTGAGCAGATTGCTCACGCCGGGCTTGGCCGCCGCGTCGAAGCGGATCTCCGTGCCGGTGTCCGTGACGGCGCTCTTGATCTTCTTCGCCGTCGTCCTCGGCTCGTCGAGCAGGTTGATCAGCCCCTTCGGCGTGGACGCCGACTTGCTCATCTTGATCGCGGGGTCCTGGAGGTCGTAGATCTTGGCGACCTCCTTGACGATGTGCGGCGCCGGGACCGTGAACGTCGGTCCGAAGCGGGAGTTGAAACGCTCGGCGAGGTCGCGGGTCAGCTCGATGTGCTGGCGCTGGTCCTCACCGACCGGGACGGCGTCGGCCTGGTAGAGCAGGATGTCCGCGACCTGGAGGATCGGGTACGTGAAGAGGCCGACCGTGGCGCGGTCCGTGCCCTCCTTGGTCGACTTGTCCTTGAACTGCGTCATCCGGGACGCCTCGCCGAAGCCCGTGATGCAGTTCATGACCCAGGCGAGCTGGGCGTGCTCGGGAACATGGCTCTGGACGAAGAGCGTGCAGCGCTGCGGGTCGAGCCCGGCGGCCAGAAGCTGGGCGACGGCCAGCCGCGTATTGGCGCGCAGCGCGACGGGGTCCTGCGGAACGGTGATCGCGTGCAGGTCCACGACCATGTAGAACGCGTCATGGGACTCCTGCAGCGCCACGTACTGACGCACCGCACCGAGGTAGTTCCCGAGGTGGAACGAGCCTGCGGTGGGCTGGATTCCGGAGAGGGCACTCAAACGAGGGGACGGCACGGAGTGCCCCGTTTGAGGGTGGTGCTGGGCGACGGGCGGGCGATCAGAGGCCATGTTCAGCATTGTCTCAGGTGGGACCGACAGCTCGAAACGGATCTCCGGAGGGGGCCGGGAGGGGCCGGGAGGACGCCCGTAGGACGGCCGGAGGAGAGCCCGTAAGGAGGACGGCGGGTAGGCCGGGTGGGCGGAGGCCGGAACGGGGAACCTGTTCAATCGGGCGCCACTACGGGCAAGCTTTCATCGTCCGGACTGCGTGCGACGAAAGAAAGTGGGGCTGTGCGCCCCGCCGGCGCAGCAGAGCGTGCCAGCTTGCCCTGACCGATCGGAGAGTCCCGTGTCGACAACGGAGAGCGCCATCGCCTCGGCGGAGGCCCACAGTGCGCACAACTACCATCCGCTGCCCGTCGTCGTCGCCTCGGCGGACGGCGCGTGGATGACGGATGTCGAGGGACGGCGCTTCCTCGACATGCTCGCCGGATACTCGGCACTCAATTTCGGCCATGGCAACCGGCGGCTCATCGAGGCCGCGAAGGCCCAGTTGGAGAAGGTGACGCTGACGTCCCGGGCGTTCCACCACGACCGGTTCGCGGAGTTCTGCACGGAGCTGGCCGACCTGTGCGGCATGGAGATGGTCCTGCCGATGAACACCGGGGCGGAGGCGGTGGAGACGGCGGTGAAGACCGCCAGGAAGTGGGGGTACCGCGTCAAGGGCGTGCCCGACGGCATGGCGAAGATCGTCGTGGCGGGCAACAACTTCCACGGCCGTACGACGACGATCATCAGCTTCTCCACGGACGCGGAGGCCCGCGCGGACTTCGGTCCGTACACCCCGGGGTTCGAGATCGTGCCGTACGGCGACCTCACTGCCATGGAGAAGGCGCTGACCGACAACACGGTGGCCGTACTGCTGGAGCCGATCCAGGGCGAGGCCGGGGTGCTGGTCCCGCCGCCGGGCTATCTCGCCGGGGTGCGCGAGCTGACCCGGGCGCGGAACGTGCTCTTCATCGCGGACGAGATCCAGTCGGGGCTGGGCAGGACGGGCGCGACCTTCGCCTGCGAGCACGAGAACGTGGTGCCGGACATGTACGTGCTCGGCAAGGCGCTCGGCGGCGGGGTGGTCCCGGTGTCGGCGGTGGTCTCCTCGGCGGCGGTGCTGGGGGTGCACAGGCCCGGTGAGCACGGGTCGACGTTCGGCGGGAACCCCCTCGCCTGCGCGGTGGCGCTGGAGGTCATCGCGATGCTGCGGACCGGTGAGTTCCAGCAGCGTGCGGCGGAGCTGGGCGACCATCTCCACCGGGAGCTGGGGCTGCTGACGGCCGGCGGGGCGGTGACGGCGGTACGCGGCCGGGGGCTGTGGGCCGGGGTGGACATCGATCCGTCGCACGGGACGGGCCGGGAGATCTCGGAGCGGCTGATGGACCGGGGCGTCCTGGTGAAGGACACGCACGGCTCCACGATCCGGATCGCCCCGCCACTGGTGATCAGCAAGGAGGACCTGGACTGGGGGCTCGACCAGGTGCGGGCGGTGCTCGCGGAGTAGGCGGTACGTCGGTACGGCGTACGCCCGGACGGGCATACGGGCATACGGGCATACGGGGCGCTGTCCCCGTACGCCCCGGAGCGGGATCAGTGCGCTGCGGCCCGGGGGTCGGGGTGGTCGGAAACCCTGGGCCGGGGCCGTGGCCGCGCCTGGTCTCCGGCCTGCTCCTGGGCCGGGATCCGCGGCTGTGCCGCCGGGGCCTGCGCCGGAGGCCGGGCCCCGGCCTCCTGTTCCGCTCTCCAGCGGCGGTTGTTCCGCTCCCGCCGGGTCTTCGCCCCCTTCAGGCTGATCTCGCCGGCCGCGACCTTCCGCCGCATCAGCGCGGCGAACAGGGACGGCTCCACCGCGGGTGCGGCGGGCCCGCGCTCGTCCTGGACGTACGGCTCGAAGACGCCGCTCGCCAGACAGCGCATCACATGGGCCTTGAGCGCCCCCCGCCGCTGCGAGTTGTTCGCCCACTCCGGGTCGAGCGAGCGGCTGCCCGCCGGCGTGCCGAACGGCTCCATCTGCCGGCGGATCCATCCGTACTCACGCGGGTGACGGCGCGCCAGTTCCGCGCGTACCTCCACCTCCACCGCGTACCACGGGGCGCGCAGGCGCTCCTGGCGGGCGCGGCAGTCCTCGGTGAGCCGGCGGACGATCCGCGCCAGCTCGGTCAGCCGGTAGTGCAACGCCACGTAGAAGCGGCGGCTGTTGAGCAGGGTGTAGACCTCCTGGCCGGTCAGGCCCGAGACGTCCCCCAGGTCGCCGAGGACGGTCGTGGAGTCGGCGCGCGCCCGAGGCACCAGTTCCGTCAGCAGGTCGTGGACGGCCGCCTCCCAGCGGCGCAGCAGCAGGGGGTGCCGTAACGCCGTACTGCGTTCCTCCTGCTCCTTGGCGTCATTGGCGACCACGAGCCGGAACGCCTGCTCGGGGGCGGCCATGAGGCGGGCCACGTCCGCCGTGACCATCGGGTCGATCAGCTTGCTGCGGCAGGCGATCTCGATGCCGTGCAGCGCGTTGCGCGCGGGTTCCTGGTACGGGGCGCTCTCGGGGATGCCGCGCTCCGCGGACAGCTCCCGGCGCACCGCGTCCGCCTCGTCGCCGTACGCCCCACGCAGCCAGGACCGGGCGGTGAAGACGGCGTCGCACATGTTCCGCCACTCGCGGCCGGCGCGCTGGTTCTCGTCCTGGTACGCGCGCCGCACCCGCCGTGCCTCCACCAGACGGGCCTGGACCTGCTCCAGCCGGCGCTGGTTCGCGCGCAGCCGCTCGTCGCCCCGGTACCTGAGCCGCTCGCAGGCGATCTGCAGCTCGCCGGCCGCGAAGGTCAGCGCGTCCAGCCAGTCGTGGTGCATCTCCGGTGAGCGCAGCCACGCGGAGGTGGTGTCCCGGGTCTTTCTCAGGAACGCGTCCGCGAGGGCGGCGCGGACGAAGACCTCGAAACTCGCGGCGCTCGCGTCGGCGACTTCCTGCGTGGGGCGGGAGGCGCAGTCCCCGACGGAGAGCAGCTCCGCGCGGGGACCGGGGACCAGTGACTTGCGCATGCCGGGACGGTACGGGGCACGGCCCCCGGGCGCGTCGGGATCCGCGAAAAGAGAACCCGATCCGGTGAACAGGGTCCGCCTCGGGTCAAGTTGGCGGGATGAGGTGGGGCAGGAAGCGCGCGTACCCGTCCGTGATCAGGCCCGCCGACTCGCGGATGCCGAGCCCGGCCGCCTCGTCCCCGACCACCCACGCGCCGAGGACGACGTGGTTGCCGTCGAAGGCGGGCAGCGGGGCGAGTTCCTGGTAGCAGCAGGCCTCGTCCCGTATCACCGGCGGCCGGCCGGGCTCGTGGATCGTGACCCCGGCGCCCTCGCGGCCCAGCAGCGGCTTGGCGACGTAGCCGCGGGTGGCGGCGAGTTCGCGGGGCCCGTCGAGGTGGGCGGCGAGGAGGTGGGGGTGGCCGGGGTTCAGCTCCCAGAGGATCGCGAGGAGCGCCTTGTTGGAGAGGAGCATCTTCCAGGCGGGTTCGATCCAGCAGGTGGCGCCCGTACCGCCGCCGTTGTCGAGGGTGTCCAGGACGTGCGGGCCGAACCGGTCGGTGGCCAGCCACTCCCAGGGGTAGAGCTTGAAGCAGGTACGGATGTACCGCAGCCGGTCGTCGACGAAGCGGCCGGAGAGCCGGTCCCAGCCGATCTCCTCGACGGAGAGCGCCTCGGTGGCCAGACCGGCCTGCGCGGCGGTTTCCCGCAGGTAGGCGACGGTCATCAGGTCCTCGCCCAGTTCGTCGCCGTCGGAGTGCGCGAAGTGCACGGGGCCCGGCGGCAGCAGGGCGGCCTGCCGCCGCCAGGCGTCGACGAGGCGTTCGTGGAGGGAGTTCCACTGGTCGGCGCCGGGGAAACGGTCCTCCATCCAGAACCACTGGGCGCTCGCGGCCTCGACCAGCGAGGTGGGTGTGTCGGCGTTGTACTCCAGCATCTTCGCCGGTCCTGTGCCGTCGTAGTGCAGGTCGAACCGCCCGTACAGGGAGGGCAGCTCGGCGCGGCGCCGCCAGGACTCGGAGATCAGCCCGGCCAGCCGCGGGTCGGTGATGCCCAGGTCGGCGAAGCGGTCGTGCGCGACGATGTGCGCGGCGGCGTCCAGGCAGAGGGCGTGCAGCTCCTCGACGACCTCTTCGAGGGCCTCCACCTCGGGCAGGGTGAAGGTGTAGTAGGCGCTCTCGTCCCAGTACGGGCGCAGCGAGCCGTCCGGGTGGCGGGTGAGCGGGTAGACGACGCCCTGTTCCTCGACGGTCCGCTGCCAGTCGGGGCGCGGGGCGATGGTGTGACGTTTCATCAGCCGCCGCCGGATCCCGAGCTGGAGCAGCCGAGGCCGCCGCGGTCGACGGCCGACTTGTTGAAGCTGCCGCCGTCGACCTTGCCCTTGCTGCTGGAGCCGCCGTAGTAGTGCGAACCGCTGCCGCCGCTCTTGCACTGGGAGCTGGGCAGGGTCTCCTTGGTCGTACGGTCGGCGCACCGCTTGTCGGGCTCCGAGCCGCAGGACGTGAGCGCGAGCGCGAGTACCCCCATGGACCCGAGCACGACCGTGCTCGACCTCAGCTTCCGTTGCCGTGCGGTCATGTGCCGCACCTCCCCCGTGGTGTTCGATTCCAGCCAAGTGGCCGCCCGAACACAGTAGATGGCCGGTTCGTCGGACTGTAAGGACGGTGCACCGTTTCCCGCTGTGGAGTGCCGCCTCAGGCCCTAGAGTCGCTTTGTGCTTCTTGGGATGATCTGCGCGCTGGGCTCGGCGGTCTGTTACGGCACCGCCTCCGTACTCCAGGCCGTCGCCGCGCGCGCCGCCGAGCCCGGGACGGGGTCGGGGGTCGACCCCGCGCTGCTGCTGCGGGCGCTGCGGCAGTGGCGGTACGCGGCCGGTCTCGCCCTGGACGGGCTCGGCTTCGTCCTCCAGATCGTCGCCCTGCGCGCACTGCCGATCTACGCGGTGGGCGCGGCGCTCGCCGCGAGCCTGGCGGTGACGGCGGTGGTCGCGGCGCGGGTCCTGCACGTACGCCTCAGCTCCACGGAGTGGGCCGCGGTGGCCGTGGTCTGCGGCGGTCTCGCGATGCTGGGGCTCGCCTCGGGCGCGGAGGGCCACCGTACGGGCTCGGCCGCCCTGCGCTGGTCCCTGCTGGCCGTCGCGCTGGCGATCCCCCTGGCGGGCGCCGCCGCGGGCCGCCTCCCTGACCGGGCGCGGGCCCTGACGCTCGGACTGGGCTCGGGGTTCGGCTTCGGGGTGGTGGAGGTGGCGGTCCGCCTGATCGACCCGGCCGCCCCCCTCGACCCCGCGAACCCCGCCCTTTGGGCACTGCTCCTGGGCGGCGGCGCCGCGTTCCTGCTGCTCACCTCCGCCCTGCAACGCGGCTCGGTCACCACGGCGACAGCGGGCCTGGTCCTCGGCGAGACGATCGGCCCGGCCCTGGTGGGGGTCGCCTGGCTCGGCGACCGCACACGGGGAGGGCTGGAGTGGCTGGCGATCACGGGCTTCGCGGTCGCGGTGGCGGGGGCGCTGACCCTGGCCCGCTTCGGCGAACCACCGGCACCGGCCGGGGAGGGCGGCGAGGGCGGCGAGGGCGGCGAGGCTTGGCGAGTGGACGCCAGAGAGTAATCAAAGCATTGCGCAGAGCGATCACCGTGCGCAACGATGTCTCCGTACCTCCCCCACGACGCGGGCGATTGGAGACCACCATGGGCAGTCACAACAAGCCGGAACCTGACCCCTCTCAGGGGAAGCCTCCGCCGGGAAACTCCGACAGCAAAGTGCCCGACCCCTCACCCCCCAATGGCAAGCGCAGGAAGTAGCCGTGGAAATCCTGGAGCCCGTGGACCTCGACGGATACCGGCAGCGGCTCGCGGCCGACATGGCGTCCCGCGGCTGCTGGCCGGAGGATTCCCCCTGGGTCCGCGCGGCCGTCGACGCCGTGCCCCGGGACCTGTTCGCGCCGGACCGGGTCTGGGTGTGGGGCGGCGAGGAGTACGCGCGGGTGGACCGCGACACCGAGCCCCGGGCTTGGGCGGACGCCGTGTACGCGGGGTTGTACGACTCCACGGTCATCCAGGTCACCGACGGCCTGCCCACGTCCAGCCTGTCCTGTGTCTCGGTCGTGGCCGACATGCTCGACTCGCTGATGCCCGAGCCGGGCCACCGGGTGCTCGAACTCGGCACGGGGGCGGGGTGGAACGCCGCCCTGCTCGGCATGCGCGCGGGCACCGGGCGGGTCGCCAGTGTGGAGTTCGACGCCGAGCTGGCGTACGCCGCGCAGGAGCGGATCAAGAATGTGGGCGCCGAGGTGTCCGTACGGGTGGGTGACGGGGCGCTCGGGCTGCGGGAGGGGGCGCCGTACGACCGGCTGATCGCGACCTACGCGGTGGAGGAGGTGCCCTGGGCCTGGGTGGAGCAGACCCGCCCCGGCGGCCGGATCGTCACCCCATGGGGCCGGCTCGGGCACGTCGCACTCACGGTGGCCGAGGACGGCCGGTCCGCCTCCGGCTGGATACAGGGTCTGGGGATGTTCATGCCCAGCCGGTACGCGGCCGGTCAGGGCCGGGCCTTCCACGAGATCCGCGACGCGGTCCCGCAGGAGACCGGATCCCCCTTCCCCAAGGACCCGCGAGGGCTCGCGGACGGGAATCTGCTCTTCGCCCTGCGGGTGCTGTTGCCCGAGGTCCGGATCACCACGGAGACCGGCGAGGCCGACAGGACCGGCCCGACAGCCCGGCTGCATGACGGCGGTTCGTCCTGGGCGACCCTCGCCGGGACGGCTGCCGGGACGGCGATTGCCCGGCAGGGCGGGCCCCAGAGGCTGGCCGATGACGTCGTGCGGGCGTGGCGGAAGTGGGAGAGCGCGGGTGCGCCGTCGCTCTACGACTTCGGCATGACCCGTACGCCGGACGCGCAGTACATCTGGAGCGGAGACCGGCGCACGGGCACCCGCTGGGACCCGATCTGGCCCTGACCCGCCGCGCGGGGGTGGGGAGGCGCTGTTCTACTCTGCCCGGCAGGAACGCGCACAGGGGGAGCCAGCATGGGGGATCAGCCGCTCGTACACCGGCCGGGGCTGCCGGGGGATCTGCCGGCGCCGGAGTTGCTCTGGGCCCGGTGGGCGGCGGTCGCCGTGGTGACCGCTCGGGACGAGGCGTCGATGGGGCGGTATCCGACCGGCTGCTGGATCGACGCGGGCGGGCTGCATCTCGACGACTGCGGGAGCACCTGGTGGACGCTGCGGCGGTACGACGGCGGGCGCGCCGTGCTGTACGGCGAGGACGAGTCGAGCGACGTCAAGTGGCACAAACCCGCCGTCGACATGCTCGCGGGCGCCCCGGAGTGGCTTCCGTACGCCACCCTCCGGGATCTCCTCGAAGGGTACGAACTGGGCTGCGTGTACTGGTACGAGAACGGCGCCTGGGCCCGCGCGCCGTACCCGGACGATCTGCGGGACGACGGGCTCGACTGCGGGATCCGGCGCTTCCTCGACCCCGTGGACGTGCTGGACACGCTGGGCGACCATCTCGACGCGGACGTCGACGGAGCGGCGGCGCGGACCCTGCTGGACCACGCGGAACGGTCCACCGTGACCCCCGAGGTGCTGGACACCTTCCTGGCCACCACCGAGGCGGACACGGGCTCGGGTCCCGCCCGGCTCAGGGCCCTGCGCCGGGCGGGACTCGACGGTTCCGGCGCCTTCCCGGTGCCGGAACCGTCGGAGGTGTGAGCC
>NZ_JBHZEJ010000028.1:0-90485 GCF_042756365.1 Streptomyces sp. NPDC059092 | reverse complement strand
GGTTGATAGGCCAGATGTGGAAGACCGGTAACGGTTGGAGCTGACTGGTACTAATAGGCCGAGGGCTTGTCCTCAGTTGCTCGCGTCCACTGTGTTAGTTCTGAAGTAACGAACGGCCGTGTTGTCATCCGGTTTGTTTGGATATCTTCATAGTGTTTCGGTGGTCATTGCGTGAGGGAAACGCCCGGTTACATTCCGAACCCGGAAGCTAAGCCTCACAGCGCCGATGGTACTGCAGGGGGGACCCTGTGGGAGAGTAGGACGCCGCCGAACAATTATTGTGGGAATGCCCCGCACCTTCTGGTGCGGGGCATTTCTGCGTTCCGGACCCGTTTACGCTCGACGTCATGCGCTACGAACTCGTCAGCTACGAACTCGTCATCTTCGACAACGACGGTGTCCTCGTCGACAGCGAGCGGCTCTCCAACACCATCCTGGCTGGCTACCTCACCGAGCTGGGCCACCCCACCTCCTACGAGGACTCCCTGCGGGACTTCATGGGGGCCGCGGTGCATCGCGTCCACGACCTCGTACAGGAGCGGACCGGGCAGCGGCTGCCCGCGGACTTCGACGAGGTGCTGCACGCCAGGGTCTTCGCCGCCTTCGAGCGGGAGCTGACGCCGGTCGACGGCGTCGTCGAAGTGATCGAGAAGCTGGCCGCCGGCGGAGTGCCGTACTGCCTCGCCTCCTCCGGGAGCCATGAGCGGATCCGCGTCGGGCACCGGAAGACCGGTCTCGACCGGCTGTTCCCGCACAGCAACGGCAACGGCAACGGCAGCGGTGAGGGCGGCGGCGCGGGCGAGGACGGGACGGACAACGTCGTCTTCAGCGCTCAGGACGTCGGCCGGGGGAAGCCCGCGCCCGATCTCTTCCTGCACGCCGCCGCGCGGATGGGCGTCGCCCCCGAACGGTGTGCCGTCGTCGAGGACAGCCCCCTCGGGGTCCAGGCCGCCCAGTCCGCGGGCATGGACGTATACGCGTTCACGGCGATGACGCCCGCCCGGAAACTGCCCGGCGCCACCGGATACTTCGCGAAGATGGCGGAACTGCCCGGGTTGCTCGCCCGATCCGTTGCCTGATCCACCTACCCATGGGTAGACGGGCGTCCTACGCTGTCCGGCCATGACAGATGTGCGGTTGCGGCACGGTCGGTTCTCGCTGGCGCTCAGCTTCTTCGTCCAGGGGGTGAGTTTTGCCCTTCTGGTGACGCGTATCCCCGCCATCCAGGACCGCTACGGGATATCCGACGGTCTCCTCCCCCTCTTCCTCGCCGCCGTGCCCGTGCTGGCCGGCGTCGGCAGCGTCGCCACCGAGAAGCTGGTCGCACGGGTACGGCCGGGGCTCGTGCTGCGCTGTTCCCAGCCCGTCGTCCTGCTGGCCCTGCTCGGCGTCGGAGCCGGTGACGCCGTGGGGCAGCTCGCGCTCGCGCTGGGGGCGTTCGGGCTCTCCGTCGGCGCGCTGGACGCTTCGATGAACATGCTCGGCGTCAGCCTCCAGCGGGCGTACGGGCGCAGCATCATGCTCGGCTTCCACGCGGCGTTCAGCCTCGGCGGCATCGCCGGGGCCTCGCTCGCCTGGGTGGGGGCGCACGGGCATCTGCCGTTGCTCGTGTCGTACCTGCCCGTCGTGGTGGTGCTGTTGCCGGCCGCGCTCATCGGGTCCCGCTGGTACGTGGACGCCGGGAAGGCCGACGCGACGGAGGCGGGCGGCACGGGAGAGGCGGGGGAAGCCGGGAACCGCACGCCGGTGGCCTTCCGGGTGTTGCTGCCGCTCTGCCTGGTCATGTGCTTCGCGTACATCGGTGACTCGACCGTCTCCAACTGGAGCGCCAAGTACCTCCAGGACGTGCTGGGCAGTTCGGAGGAGCTCGCGACCGTTCCGTACAACGCCTACATGGTCACCACGCTGCTGGGGCGCGCGGCCGGGGATCTCGGGGTGCGGCGGTTCGGGTCCGTGGTCGTCGTGCGGTGCGGGTCCCTGCTGGCGGGGGCCGGGTTCGCCGTGGTGGCGCTGGCTCCGGGGGCGTGGACGGGGATCCTCGGGTTCACGGTGCTGGGGCTCGGGCTGTGTGTGATCGTGCCGCAGACGTTCGCGGCGGCCGGGCGGCTGTTCCCGGGGGCGAGCGACGCGGCCGTGGCCCGGCTCAATGTCTTCAACTACGTGGGGTTTCTGGTCGGGTCGCCCCTGGTGGGGGCGTTGGGCGACGCCTGGAGTTATCGCGGGGCCATGCTCGTGCCGATGGTGATGGTCCTCGTGACACTGGTGTACGCCCGCTCGTTCGCGGCGGAGGAGGACCGATACGGTGGCGGGCATGAGCGGCCGCGCACGGTTGATGTGGGATGACGCAGTCACGGCGTACGACTTCGGGCCCAGCCACCCGATGGATCCGGTCCGGCTGGCGCTGACCATGGGGTTGGTGCGGGCGTACGGGCTGGACAGAGCGGTCGACGTCGTCGCGGCGCCGCCCGCGGGGGACTCGACGCTGCGGCTCGTCCACCGCCAGGAGTACGTGGACGCGGTACGGCGTGCCTCGCTCGACCCGCGGGCCGCCGAGACGTCGTACGGGCTCGGTACGGTCGACGATCCGGCGTTCGCGGGGATGCACGAGGCGTCGGCGCTGATCGCGGGGCAATCGGTGGGCGCGGCCGAGGCGTTGTGGCGCGGGGAGTGCGCGCACGCGGTGAACTTCTCGGGCGGCCTGCACCACGCGATGCCGGCGGCCGCGTCCGGGTTCTGCGTCTACAACGACGCGGCCCTCGCGGTCGCGCGCCTGCTGGAGCTGGGCGCGGAGCGGGTCGCGTACGTCGATGTGGACGTGCACCACGGGGACGGTGTGCAGGCGGCGTTCTGGGAGGACCCGCGGGTGCTGACGGTGTCGCTGCACGAGCATCCCCGGACGCTCTTCCCGGCCACCGGCTGGCCGGAGGAGACCGGCGCCGGTGCGGGTGAGGGCGGTGCGGTCAATGTGGCGCTGCCGGCGGGGACGGGGGACGAGGGGTGGCTGCGGGCGTTCCACGCGGTGGTGCCGGAACTGCTGGCGGACTTCCGGCCGCAGGTGCTGGTGACGCAGCACGGCGCCGACACGCACTTCGAGGATCCGCTCGCGCATCTCGCGGTGTCGCTGGACGCGCAGCGGGCGGTGCAGGCGTCCTGCCACGACCTGGCGCACGAGTACGTCGACGGCGGGCGGTGGCTGGCGCTCGGCGGGGGCGGGTACGCGGTGGTGGACGTGGTGCCGCGGTCCTGGACCCATCTGGTGGGGATCGCGGCGCACGCGCCGGTCGATCCGCTGTCGGAGCTGCCGGAGTCCTGGCGGCACGAGGTGTACGCGCGGACGCGGCAGCGTGGGCCCGGGCGGATGACGGACGGGCGGACGCCGGCCTGGCGGTCGTGGGAGTCGGGGTACGACCCGGCGGACCGGCTGGACCAGGCGGTGCTGGCGACGCGGAGGGCCGCGTTCCCGCCGCGGGGGCTGCTGGCGTAACGGCCGTGTCCCGCCCCGCGGCCGGTAACTGGGCTCCGTAGCACCGTTTGTCGCCCGCCGTGCCGATTCGTAGTGGTCGTTACGCCAACCGTGCGGTCTGTCCGGGGTTCCGCCCCATCACCAGGGGCGAGGCGGGAGCATCGGTGGGGTGTTGAGCACCGGTGCCCTGCGGGCGCATCTTCTGGCGGCCAGGCTGGCCGGTCCTGTGGCGACGTCGCGGGAGGAGAGTCTGCGGAGTTACCGTCTCTTCGCCGCGCGGGATCCGCGGGTGACGATCGGAATCGATCCCGAATGGGCATGGGACGAGCGGGACTTGCTCCGTCTGATGGCCGACAGGTGCGGGGTGTCGCGCGATTTCGATCATGTGTCGGGTCCTGATGTGATTGATCCGGAGCTGACGCTGCGGGCGCTGGCCGCGTTCGCGGAGCGCCTCGGCGAGGCGGCGGCCCGGCGGATTCCGGTGTTGCTGGGTACGGGGCATCCGCACCGTCTGCTCGGTTTCTACGCGGGGTTGGCAGACGCTTTGTCGGCGGCGGGATGTCTCGTCCTCACCCCCGCGCAGGGGAGATGTGTCGACATAACGACCCGGTTCGGGGTACGCACGTACAACCTCGACTACGTACGGGGAGTCGCGCTGGTGCGGGAACCCGGCGCGCGGCGCGCGGGGCGTGAGACCGGCGCACACACTCATTCCCCGCTGCCGGTTCGGGCCGTTCTGGAGGCTCTGGCGGAGGCCGGAGGGCCGCTTCCCGAGCTCGTCGTCGGGGACCACGGCTGGGTCTGCGGGGCAGGTCAGCTCGGTATCGAGGCCATCGGTCTGGCGGACACGGACGATCCCGCGCTCTTCGTCGGGGAAGCGGAGGGGCGGGTGTCGGTGGCCGTTCCGCTTGATGACGCCGTGCGGTCCGATTACTACCTGCCGCTTACTCGCTATGTACTCAATCGGGCGTGTCTGTCACAGTAGGCGGCCGGAGGCTGCTCCTCTTCCCCACTCGCATCACCCGCCCCTAGTCTGGGATGTGAGCGCACAGCGACGAAGAGTTACCGGAGGGGAAGCCGGTGGCCGTCGGGTGCGGAAGGTACAGGTGGATCATGGTTGCTGGCGAGAGGCCTCTCAACGAGGTCAAGTTCCTTACCGTGGCGGAGGTCGCCTCGGTGATGCGAGTGTCGAAGATGACCGTGTACCGCTTGGTGCACAGCGGTCATCTGCCGGCGATCCGGGTGGGCAGGTCCTTCCGGGTTCCGGAGCAAGCGGTTCACGAGTACCTCCGCGAGTCCTTTGTGGGGGTCGAGTCCGCGTAGTGCTCGTGACCGGCGGCGTTCGGTCCTCCATGGCTTGTCGGAGGGCCGATGCCACCGGGGGAGGGGGACCGGGTTTCCCTCGGATTACGTCCCTCACTCGGCGGCGGGTAGGCTAGGCCGACGTAGGTCGTGTGGGCCCAGACGCCCCGCACCGAGTAAAGAGAAGTGAGCGAGGGTAGTCGTGGGCTCTGTTATCAAGAAGCGGCGTAAGCGGATGGCCAAGAAGAAGCACCGCAAGCTGCTCAAGCGCACCCGCGTTCAGCGTCGCAACAAGAAGTAAGTGCGATAGCTGTACGCGCATTCGTGGCCCTTTCACCGACATGGTGGGAGGGCCACGGTTGTTTGTCGGTCAAAAGTGGAGCGTGGCGGGTCCCGCGGTCGTCACATCGCGACGGCCACCCGCTACGGTGACGTGGCGGATCCCGAGGTCCGTGGCGGATCCAGAGGTCTGAGGAAAGGCGCTGATCTTGGGCAAGGTCGTGCTCGTGACCGGGGCGGCCCGGCAGCTCGGCGGCCGTTTCGTACGGCGCGTGCAACGGGAGCCCGGGGTGGACCGGGTGATCGCCGTGGACGCGGAGACCCCCGGGCACGCTCTCGGTGAGGCGGAATTCGTCCTGGCGGACATCCGCCGGCCCGCCATCGCGCGGGTCCTGGCTGAGCACGCGGTCGACACCGTCGTCCACCTCGATGTGACGGGCACTCCGCTGGGGACGGGCGGCCGGGCCGCGGTCAAGGAGACCAACGTCATCGGCACGATGCAGCTCCTCGGCGCTTGTCAGAAATCGCCGGCTGTACAGCGGCTGGTGGTGAAGTCCAGTACGAGCGTCTACGGCTCGGCGCCCCGGGATCCGGCGGTCTTCCTGGAGACCACCCCGCCCAAGTCGCTGCCGAGCGGCGGCTTCGCCAAGGACGCGGTGGAGGTCGAGGGGTACGTACGCGGCTTCGCGCGCCGCAGGCCCGACGTGGCGGTCTGCGTGCTGCGCTTCGCGAACATCCTGGGGCCCTCGGCGGACTCCCCGCTCACCGAGTACCTGTCCCTGCCCGTCCTGCCGACGGTCTTCGGCTACGACCCCCGGCTCCAGTTCGTCCACGAGGACGACGTGCTCGACGTCCTGCTGATCGCGTCGGAGGCGCCGCGGCGCGGGACGCTCAACAGCGGCACGTTCAACGTGGCCGGGGACGGCGTACTGACGCTGTCGCAGTGCTCGCGGCGGCTCGGACGGCCCACCGTGCCCGTGCCGCTTCCGGCGGTGACCTGGGTCGGTACGGCCCTGCGGACGGTCGGGGTGACGGACTTCTCGCCGGAACAGATCCGGCTGCTGACGCACGGCCGGGTGGTCAGCACCGTCCAGATGCGCGAGACACTGGGCTTCGTGCCGTCGTACACGACCGCGGAGGCGTTCGCGGACTTCGCGCGCGGCCGGGACGCCGGCCTGCTGCCGCCGGAGGCGGTGGGCCGTACCGTCGACCGTCTCTCCACCCTCGTCAGCAAGGAGCGCCCCGGACATGGCTGATGCCAAGGTCATCCCCTTCGGAGAGGAGCCGAGGTCGCGGCGCGGTGGCGGCTCGGGCGGCGGCACGGGCTCGGGCTCCGGCGGCGGCCGGCGGCAGCACCACGGCAAGGACGGCGCGTCGCGGCGCGCTCAGGGCCCGCTGACGCCCGTACCCGAGCCGCGGACGGGCGACGGCCCCGAGGACGCCGAGCGGGCCGCGACGGGGGAGCCCGGGACACCTGTGCCGGCCGCGGAGGACGGCGGGCGGGGCTGGGAGCGGCGGCTCGCGGGCGGGCTGGCGTTCCTGCGCCGGAGGGTCACCGGCGAGTACGAGGTCGACGAGTTCGGCTACGACAAGGAACTGACCGACCAGGTCCTGATGTCGCTGATCCGGCCGCTGTACGAAAAGTACTTCCGTGTCGAGGTGAAGGGCATCGAGAACATCCCGTCGGACGGCGGGGCACTCGTCGTGGCCAACCACTCGGGCACGCTGCCGCTGGACGGGCTGATGATGCAGGTCGCCGTCCACGACAACCATCCGGCGGACCGGCATCTGCGGCTGCTCGCCGCGGACCTGGTCTTCGTACTGCCGGTCGTCAACGAGCTGGCGCGGAAGGCCGGGCACACGCTGGCGTGCGCGGAGGACGCGGAGCGGCTGCTGCTGGCCGGTGAGGTCGTCGGGGTGATGCCGGAAGGGTTCAAGGGGCTCGGGAAGCCGTTCGGCGACCGGTACAAGCTGCAGCGGTTCGGGCGGGGCGGGTTCGTCTCGACGGCGCTGCGGGCGGGGGTGCCGATCGTGCCGTGCTCGATCGTGGGCGCCGAGGAGATCTATCCGATGATCGGCAACGCGCGCACGCTGGCGCGGTTGCTGGGGCTCCCGTACTTCCCGGTCACCCCGACCTTCCCGTGGCTGGGCCCGCTGGGTGCGCTGCCGCTGCCGACGAAGTGGACGATCCAGTTCGGCGAGCCGATCCCGACGGACGGCTATCCGCCGGAGGCCGCGGAGGATCCCATGCTGATGTTCAATCTGACGGACCAGGTCCGCGAGCAGATCCAGCACTCGCTCTACAAGCTGCTGGTGCAGCGGCGGTCCGTCTTCTTCTGAGCCGGCCCCGTACGAGCTGTCCTCTGCCGGCGTACCGGGACGGGTGGGATCGGGATGGTCATCCGTCTGCCCGCCCGCCCGGTACGCCGGGTCGAAGACCTGGTCGCCTCTAGTCGGCGTCCTCCGCCTTGATGCCGAGCCCTGGGAGCAGGTCGGGCAGCAGGGGCGGGATCGTGATGTCCGGGCCGGGGCGGTCGGTGCTGTCCTTGGCGTTCTCGGACGGCGAGGGAGTGACGCTGTTCTGCGGCGGGTCGAGCAGGCCGCCCGTACCGCCGCCGAGCAGGCCCTCGTCGGACGAGGTGGCCGAGCCGGGGCTCGACGGGTCGGGCTCCTCCTCGGTGCGTGCGGAGCCGCTGTCCGTACCGCCGCTCCTGCTCGGGGTGGCGGGTGAGGGGTGGGCCTTCTCGGGGTGGCCGCGGCCGGTGGAGTCCTGGGTGGAGCCGGGGCGGGCGGGGTTCTGGTGTCTCTCCGGTGGCTTGGGCAGGAGGGACTGGAGCGGGGCGACCTCTTGGTCTATGGCGTCGAACACCGAACTCACCTCGTTGCCGACGTCCGTGAGCTGTACGGGCAGCCGGTCGCGCAGCCCGTTCCAGCTCTGGCGGTGCGCGGCGGAGAACGAGGAGAGGGTGGCGATCGGGCCGAGCGAGCCGTCCCGTTCGTAGGCCTGGTGGAGCAGCCGGTGGCCCTCGGTGACATCGTGCTTCATTCCGCCCAGGGTGCGGCGGATCTCGCCCAGGGACTCGTGGTCCAACTGGCCGGAGCGGCCTCGCTCCATCAGCCGGCGCGCCTCGCTGAGCCGGGTCGAGGCGTGGTCGAGGTACAGCTCGCCGCGGTCGGACTCGTCGCCCGCCAGGTTGAGCTTGAAGTCCTCCATGCCGCGCTTCAGCCCGTACAGCGAGTCACCCGGCAGGGCGTCGGAGCTGGCCGCGGCCACACCGCTGAACGCGCCCGCCGCCACCCCGACCGTGAGCCCGCCGGCCGCGAGCCCCTTGGACCAGCGGGATCTCGGCCGCAGTTTGCGCAGCCGGGAAGCGCGGTGGGCACCGCGGCCCGACCTCCGCTGCTCGGGCACCGTGGGGCTCGGCCTCGCCTCCCCCGCTGCTGCGCCCTCCAGCAGCATGGCCTCCATGGCGGCGACGAGCTGAGCTCGCTGCACCACTTTGACCTCGGGGTCCAGCGTGGGTTTCGGTAGTTCACCGAGACCACTCGCCAGGGCCAACAGCCGCCCCTGTCCGGCCGGTTCGGCCGAATCGGCGGGCTGTTCGGCCGCCGTGCCCTGAAGCGTCCGGTCTTCCAGGGTCTGGGCGAAGGCGTTCGCCCGCCGGTGTGCCGATACGTTCGCGATCACTGGCGGCACCTCCTCTCGTCATGACGATCGACTCCCCTGGGGGTCCGGAAGGTTGCACGCCTTGAGCGCATCCACACGAATGAGTGAGTGGCTGCGGGCATGGCGTGACCGCAGGGAGCCTGCATCCCGCACAACGAGCGGCGCGGCACTTGGGTTACGGACGAAGGATGATCGGACCAGCGCGTCATCGAGGCGTCACCGACTGTGAGTTGGGTCCGTGGCGAGGGCGGGCATGAGGGTGGAGGGAGTGGGGATGGAGGTCGGGTGTGACCGTGGGGGTGGGGTGCGCGGGCCGTCGGGAGGCCGGTCGGGAGGCCGGGAAGCCGGCCGGGCGGCCTCCCGACGGCTCCTCGCGGTGGTCAGCGGGCGTCTTCGGGGAGCAGCCGGGCCAGGGTGCGGACGGCCCGGTACTGCAACGTTTTGATCGCTCCTTCGTTCTTGCCCATGACCCGGGCGGTCTCGGCGACCGAGAGGCCCTGGAGGAAGCGCAGCGTGACGCACTCCTGCTGCTGGGGGTTGAGTTTCCGTACGGCTTCGAGGAGGGCCGCGTTCGAGAGGGACTCCAGGACGGAGTCCTCGGGGCTGCGTTCGACCTCGTTGGCGTCGAGCATTTCGCCGGTGGTCACTTCCAGCCGGAAGCGGCTCGACTTGAAGTGGTCGGCGACCAGGTTCCTGGCGATCGTGACCAGCCAGGCGCCGAAGTCGCGGCCCTGCCAGGTGAAGGTGGAGATGCGGCGCAGGGCGCGCAGAAACGTCTCGCTGGTGAGGTCTTCGGCGGTCGCCTTTCCGCCCACGCGGTAGTAGATGTAGCGGTAGACGGTGTCGCTGTACTGGTCGTACAGCCGGCCGAAGGCTTCGGCCTCACCGGCCTGGGCGCGCTCGACCAACTCCATCATGCGGGCGCTGTCGCTGTCGGCGCTGGGCCGGCGTGCGGTGGTCGGGGCGGCGGAGTTGCTGCGGCCGCCTCGTCTGCTGACGGCCGCACCACCACTCGCCAGGGCGTAGCAAGGTCCGATAGGGCCGCTCACGGCGGGCGCCGGTGCGGCGAGGGCGGGGACGGCGTACGCGGTGGGGACGAAGCCGCGCAAGCGGTCGAGGACCGTTGCGCGGAGCGTAGCCAGGCCCGAGGTGTCAACCCCGACGTGTGGGTACACGGGACTCCCAGAGGCAGAGCTTCCATCACGTGCAGTGCGGGACCGTTCACTCGTCGTGGCGACGCGTGGGGTCCGGTATGCGTCTGAGGAGAATAACGCTTCGTACAGGCAGTGCTACACCCAGTTGCTCAAATCATCGATTACGTCGCTTCAGTGCCGCCTAGGAGGCGGATCTAGTAGCACATCGTGACCATTTATTGATCAGATTGCGTCAAGATCTGCTTGCTCTCGTGATGGGTTGTGCCTGAGTGACGGCGTGCGGACGTGTGTGCGGATGCGCGGACGGCCCCGCGGGTGTTCCCACGGGGCCGTCCGTTGTGGCGAATGTGCCGGCGAGCGTGTCGTCCTGTTGACGGGGCGTCGAACGCGGTTGACGGGTGCCGGGCCGTTCGGGGCCGGGCGTCAGCGCCGGCGGCGGTGCAGGGCGACCGCGGCGGCCGTGCCGCCGGCGAGGGCGCCCACCCCGGCCGCGGCGGGGATGCCGACCTTGGCCGCCTTGCGGCCGGTGCGGTAGTCGCGCAGCCGCCAGTCCAGTTTCCGCGCGTGCTTGCGGAGCTTGGCGTCCGGGTTGATCGCGTACGGGTGTCCGACCAGGGAGAGCATCGGGATGTCGTTGTGCGAGTCGCTGTACGCGGCGCAGCGGTCCAGGTCGAAGCCCTCGGCGGCGGCGAGGGCGCGAACGGCCTCGGCCTTGGCGGGGCCGTGCAGCGGTTCGCCGACGAGCCGGCCGGTGTAGACGCCGTCGACCGACTCGGCGACGGTGCCGAGAGCGCCGGTCAGGCCGAGGCGGCGGGCGATGATCGTGGCGGTCTCGACGGGGGCCGCGGTCACCAGCCAGACCTGCTGGCCGGCGTCCAGGTGGGCCTGGGCGAGCGCGCGGGTGCCGGGCCAGATGCGGTCGGCCATGTACTCGTCGTAGACCTCCTCGCCGATGGACATCAGCTCGGAGACGCGATGGCCCTTGACGATGGACAGGGCGCTCTCGCGGGCGTCCTGCATGTGGGCCGGGTCCTCGACGCCGGCGAGCCGGAACCAGGTCTGCTGCCAGGCGAACCGGGCCAGCTCGCGGCGCTGGAAGAATTTCCGCTTGTACAGGCCGCGGCCGAGGTGGAAGATCGCGGCGCCCTGCATCACGGTGTTGTCGAGGTCGAAGAAGGCGGCGGCGCGGTCGTCCCCCGGGACGGGGAAGTCGGGCGCCTGGTCGGCCGTGCCGGTGGCGGATGTCTTGTCCTGCGCGCCTCGCGCTTCCTGCGTGGACTTGAGCCCTGCCTCGGCTGCGGCCTCGCCTGCGAGCACGCTCCTCGCGGTGGCGGAGCGCTTACGGGGGGTGAGCCATCCCAGTGCGGCCATAGCGTGAGCATAGCCATTCTGTTCGGTGGTTCCGGACGGGTGCGGAGGACGACGGGTGAACTCTCCGTGACCGGTGTGCTAATGCGGTGATCATGCCAATGAGGCTCTGCTGTGGACAACCGGCGGGTCACGGCGCCCGGCGGGCGGAGAATGGGGCCATGAGTCCTTTGCTGCGGCGTGCGACGAAGAAGAAGGCCGACGAGCGGGTGGTGACGCTTGTCTCGAAGCCGGGGTGTCACCTCTGTGACGACGCCCGCGCGGTCGTCGAGGCGGTCTGTGCCGAGACCGGTGCTTCCTGGGAGGAGAAGGACATCACGCGGGACGAGGCGCTGCACCGCGCGTACTGGGAACAGATCCCGGTGGTCCTGGTCGACGGAGAGCAGCACACGTTCTGGCGGGTGGACGCGGAGCGGCTCCGGCGCGAACTGGGGGCGTGACGCGAAAGGCGGTTACCATCGTGGGCGCTTTGCAGGCTTCCCTCCGGTGATCATTCTCCCGCGTGCGATTCCGGACGCGGGATTGGTCGCCGCCGGCGCGGGGACAGGTGCCGGGAGGGCGCGGAAAGCGGTCGCGGGGGCGTATTCGTGAGGAGTGTGTGCGGTTTTGCCCCCTTCGTGTGTGCAACGGGCTGAAGCGGTACCCGGTTCCGGGATGGCCGGATCGGAACGCGTGACCCCGGTCACTTTGCTCGGACAAAGCGGACACAATCTTTGTGCACGCGTTCACAAAGACATAGCCTGCATTCGACGGGGCGGTCCTGGGACATACGGCCGCCTGCAGCCCAGCTCATCCCGTTGGAGCACCGTGGCAACTGGCCGAACTCACCGACCGGCGACCCGTAGCCGAGGAATCCCCGAGGCCACCGTCGCCAGGCTCCCGCTGTATCTGCGGGCGCTGACCGCTCTCTCCGAGCGCTCCGTACCCACGGTCTCCTCCGAGGAGCTCGCCACCGCCGCCGGGGTCAATTCCGCGAAGCTGCGCAAGGACTTCTCGTATCTCGGCTCCTACGGGACCCGCGGTGTGGGCTACGACGTCGAGTACCTCGTCTATCAGATCTCGCGCGAGCTGGGCCTGACCCAGGACTGGCCGGTCGTGATCGTCGGTATCGGTAACCTCGGCGCCGCGCTCGCCAACTACGGAGGGTTCGCCTCCCGTGGCTTCCGGGTCGCCGCGCTGATCGACGCCGACCCCGCCATGGCGGGCAGGCCCGTCGCCGGGATCCCCGTCCAGCACACGGACGAGCTGGAGACGATCATCAGCGACAACGGCGTCTCGATCGGGGTCATCGCGACCCCCGCGGGCGCCGCCCAGCAGGTCTGTGAGCGGCTGGTCGCCGCCGGGGTCACCTCGATCCTCAACTTCGCGCCGACCGTGCTGTCCGTGCCCGAGGGCGTGGACGTCCGCAAGGTCGACCTCTCCATCGAACTCCAGATCCTCGCCTTCCACGAGCAGCGCAAGGCCGGTGAGGGCGCCGCCGCCGAGGCCGCCCTCGCGGCGGTGACGCCCGCCGAGCGCGAGTCCACCGCAGGCGTGGCGGAGACCTCGACGGCCGACACCACCCCCTCCGGCCGGAAGGGACCCGACGGGGACGTCCCCGCGGTGATGCCGGCATGAGCCTCCTGGTCGTCGGACTGAGTCACCGCAGCGCTCCGGTGAGCGTCCTCGAACACGCCTCGCTCTCCGCGGACGCGCAGGTCAAGCTGTTGCAGGACACGCTCGCCGCGGAACCGGCGACCGAGGCCACCGTCCTCGCCACCTGCAACCGCATCGAGCTGTACGCCGACGTCGACAAGTTCCACGCCGGGGTCGCCGAGCTGTCCACCCTCCTCGCCCAGCACAGCGGCGTCGGGCTGGACGAGCTGACCCCCTATCTCTACGTGCACTACGAGGACCGCGCCGTCCACCACCTCTTCTCGGTGGCCTGCGGCCTGGACTCGATGGTCGTCGGCGAGGGCCAGATCCTCGGCCAGATCAAGGACGCGTTGGCGCTCGGCCAGGAGCTGCACACCGCGGGCCGCCTCCTCAACGACCTGTTCCAGCAGGCCCTGCGGGTCGGCAAGCGGGCCCACAGCGAGACCGGGATCGACCGGGCCGGACAGTCGCTCGTCACCTTCGGTCTCGAACAGCTCGCCACCGGCGCCGACGTGGACGCCTGGGCCAGGGGCAAGCGCGCGCTGGTGATCGGCGCGGGCTCCATGTCCTCGCTGGCCGCCGCGACCCTCGCCCGCGCCGGGGTCGCCGAGATCGTCGTCGCCAACCGTACGGCCGCCCGCGCCGAGCGGCTCGTGCAGCTCCTCGACCAGTACAGGCCGACCGCGCCCGGCGGGCGGGGCTTCGCCGCCCGCGCCGTGGAGATGAGCGCCGTCCCCGGCGAGCTGGCCCGCGCCGATGTCGTCGTCTCCTGTACGGGCGCCACCGGCCTCGTCCTGACGGCCGACGCCGTCGAGGACGCGCTGCGGACCCGCGGCCGCCCGGCGCCGCTCGCCCTCCTCGACCTCGCCATGCCCCGCGACATAGACGCCGGGGCGCACCGCCTCGACGGCGTACGGCTGGTCGACATCGAGACGCTGGCCGAGGCGTCCGCCGACGCTCCCATGGCCGCCGATGTCGACCGGGTCCGCACCATCGTCTCCGACGAGGTGGCGGCCTTCGGCGCCGCCCAGCGCGCCGCCCACATCACCCCGACCGTGGTCGCGCTGCGCGCCATGGCGGCCGACGTGGTGAACAGCGAGGTCGCCCGCCTCGAAAGCAGGCTTCCCGGCCTCGACGAGAAACAGCGCGCCGAGGTCACCAGGACCGTGCGCCGCGTTGTCGACAAACTCCTGCACGCGCCCACCGTGCGGGTCAAGCAGCTCGCCAGCGAGCCCGGCGGCGCCGGGTACGCGGACGCGCTGCGCGAACTCTTCGACCTCGACCCGCAGACGGTCGCCGCCGTCAGCCGGGCCGACCTGAATGACACCGACGGTGTAGGCAGAGGGCGAGTATGACCGAGAAGGCACTGAGGCCCCAGACGGCCTCACGGCCCGAGGAGCCATTGAGGCCCGACAAGGCCCTGAGGCTGGGCACGAGGCGCAGCAAGCTCGCCATGGCGCAGTCCCGCCAGGTGGCGGAGGCGGTGCACCGGCTCACCGGGCGCCCCGTCGAACTGGTCGAGATCACCACGTACGGCGACACCTCGCGCGAGCACCTGGCGCAGATCGGCGGCACGGGCGTCTTCGTCACCGCGCTGCGTGACGCGCTGCTGCGTGGCGAGGTCGACTTCGCCGTGCACTCCCTCAAGGATCTGCCGACGGCGCAGCCCGCCGAGCTGACCCTGGCGGCCGTGCCGCGCCGCGAGGACCCCAGGGACGCGCTGATCGCGCGGGACGGGCTGCTCTTCAAGGGGCTGCCCGACGGGGCCCGCGTCGGTACGGGGTCGCCGCGCCGCACCGCGCAGCTCAACGCGTACGCGCGCAGTCACGGGCTGACCATAGAGACTGTGCCGATCCGGGGAAACATAGACACCCGGATCGGCTTTGTCCGCAGCGGGGAGCTCGACGCCGTCGTGCTCGCCGCCGCCGGACTCCATCGCATCGGCAGGTCGGACGAAGTCACCGACCTCCTGCCGGTCGACACCGTTTTGCCGGCCCCCGGCCAGGGGGCCCTCGCAGTGGAGTGCGCCGCGGTCAACGTGGACCTCGCCGCTGTGCTCGCCGAGCTCGACGACCCGTACACCCGGGTCGCCGTGACCGCCGAGCGTTCCCTGCTCGCCGCCCTGGAGGCCGGCTGCAGCGCACCTGTGGGTGCGCTGGCCGACCTGCTGGCCGACGGACAGGTTGTCAACGAAATGCGCCTGCGCGGCGTCGTCGGCACGACCGACGGCTCGACGCTGGTGCAGCAGTCCATCACCGGTCCCGTACCCACGTCGCTCGACGACGCCCTCGCGCTCGGGCGCGAACTCGCGTCGGGGATGCTCGCCAAGGGTGCGGCCGGTCTTATGGGGGAGCGAGCACATTGAGCCCCACCACCTCTGACCTTCCGGCCTGCTCCGCATCGGGGCACGTCACCTTCCTAGGTGCCGGACCCGGAGATCCGGGTCTGCTGACACTCCGCGCCGTCGAGGCGCTCGCGGGGGCGGACGTACTGATCGCCGAGCCTGATGTGCTCGACGTCGTACGGAGCCATGCGAGGGCGGGTGTAAGCACCCCCGCGCTGACGGTTGTTGACGATGCGTCAGCAGTCGCCGGGATCCCCGCGATCCGGGATGCGGCCAATATTGTCATGGAGGCCGCGCGGGGCGGCAGGCGGGTGGTCCGTGCGGTCGCGGGCGATCCCGGGCTCGACGGCGACGCGGGCACGGAGATGCTCGCCTGCGCCACCGCGGGCATTCCCTTCGAGGTCGTCCCCGGCATCGCCGCCGCGGTCGGTGTGCCGGCGTACGCCGGGGTACCGCTGCGCGACGCCCAGGGCACCGATGTACGCATGGTGGACGCGAGGACCGCCAGTGAGCGCTGCTGGAGCGAGGTCGGCGCCAGCGACGGCACGGTCGTCCTCTCCACCACCCTGGAGTCGGTGGCCGCCGCCGCCGGTGAGCTGGTCGCGGCCGGCCGCAAGCCGGACACCCCGCTGACCGTCACCGTCGCCGGTACGACCACGCGCCAGCGGACGTGGAACGCGACGCTCGGGACCATCGCGCAGATCCTGAAGCAGGCGAAGGTGCTGCCCTCCCCGGAGGGGCACCGGCCGGTCATAGCCGTGGTCGGTGAGCGCAGCGCCGCGGCACAGCGCGACCAGCTCGCGTGGTTCGAGTCCAAGCCGCTGTTCGGCTGGAAGGTCCTCGTCCCGCGCACGAAGGAGCAGGCCGCCTCGCTCTCCGACCAGCTCAGGTCGTACGGTGCGGTCCCGCACGAGGTCCCGACCATCGCGGTCGAGCCGCCCCGTACGCCCCAGCAGATGGAGCGCGCGGTCAAGGGCCTGGTCACGGGACGCTACGAGTGGATCGCGTTCACCTCGGTCAACGCGGTCAAGGCCGTACGGGAGAAGTTCGAGGAGTACGGGCTCGACGCCCGTGCCTTCGCCGGGATCAAGGTCGCCGCGGTGGGCGAGCAGACCGCCGCGTCGCTCGTCGACTTCGGCGTGAAGCCCGACCTCGTACCGTCCGGTGAGCAGTCCGCCGCCGGGCTGCTGGAGGACTGGCCGCCGTACGACCCGGTCTTCGACCCGATCGACCGGGTGTTCCTGCCGCGCGCCGACATCGCCACGGAGACGCTGGTGGCGGGGCTGATCGAGCTGGGCTGGGAGGTCGACGACGTCACGGCGTACCGCACCGTGCGCGCCTCGCCGCCGCCGGCCGAGACCCGCGAGGCGATCAAGGGCGGCGGTTTCGACGCCGTGCTGTTCACCTCGTCCTCGACCGTCCGGAACCTGGTCGGTATCGCGGGCAAGCCGCACAACGTGACGGTGATCGCGTGCATCGGCCCGGCGACGGCGAAGACCGCCGAGGAGCACGGGCTGCGCGTCGACGTCCTGTCGCCGGAGCCGTCGGTGCACAGGCTGGCGGAGGCGCTGGCCGCGTTCGGCACGCAGCGCCGGGAGGCGGCCAAGGAGGCCGGCGAAACGGTCACCCGGCCGAGCGAGCGGCGTCCGGGCAGCAGGAGACGGCGTACGACGACCTGAGGTCGCACGGACAACGGGGCGCGGTCCGGTCGCTGAGGCGGCCGGGCCGCGCCGTGCGTGGTGGGCGCCTCTCCGGGCCCCGGGGTTTCCGGTCCCGGTGTCGGTAAGGGCACGGGGCGCCCGGGGCTATCGTCGAAGGTGGCCCCGCCCGCGCAGAACGCGCCCGTAAGGACACCCAAGAGGGGCAAGAGGCGACTGACGATGAGTGTGTACGGATCCTTCCCCGGTTCGCGGCCCCGCCGGCTGCGCGTGAACCCGGTGATGCGCCGGATGGTCGCGGAGACCCGGGTGCACCCGGCGGACCTGATCCTCCCCGCGTTCGTACGCGAGGGGATCAGCGAGCCCGTGGCGATCTCCTCGATGCCCGGCGTGGTCCAGCACACGCTGGACACCCTGCGGAAGGCCGCGGTCGACGCGGTCTCGGCCGGGGTCTCCGGGATCATGCTCTTCGGCGTCCCGGAAGAGGCCAAGAAGGACCCGACGGGGTCGGCCGGCACGGACCCCGACGGGATCCTCCAGGCCGGGATCCGCGCCGTGAAGGCCGAGGTGGGCGACGACCTGATCGTCATGTCCGACCTGTGCCTCGACGAGTTCACGGACCACGGCCACTGCGGGGTGCTGGACGACGAGGGCCGGGTCGACAACGACGCGACCCTGGAGCGGTACGCGGAGATGGCCCAGGTCCAGGCCGACGCGGGCACCCATGTGGTCGGCCCCAGCGGCATGATGGACGGCCAGATCGGCGTGATCCGTGACGCGCTCGACACGATCGGCAAGGAGGACGTGTCGGTCCTCGCCTACACGGCGAAGTACTCGTCGGCGTTCTACGGCCCGTTCCGCGAGGCCGTCGGTTCGTCCCTGAAGGGCGACCGCAAGACGTACCAGCAGGACCCGGCCAACGTCCGTGAGTCCCTGCGCGAGCTGGCGCTCGACCTCGAAGAGGGCGCCGACATGGTGATGGTCAAGCCGGCCCTGCCCTACCTGGACATCCTCGCGCGGATCGCGGACGAGACGGACGTGCCGGTCGCCGCGTACCAGATCTCCGGCGAGTACGCGATGGTCGAGGCGGCGGCGGAGAAGGGCTGGATCGACCGGGACGCGGCGATCCTGGAGACCCTGACGGGGATCAAGCGCGCGGGCGCGTCCATGATCCTCACGTACTGGGCGACGGAGGCCGCGCGCCGGCTCTGAGCCCGCTCGGCCGTTCCGGCCTCGGGGCGGGGCCGGTTGTCGGTGGCTGCTGATAGAACGTCAGGTGTCCGAGCAGCCCGACCGAGCCCCGGGAGCCTCACCTTGTCGCACGTCCAGCACGTCCGGGAGTTCCACGGGCTCCCCGCGTTCACCGTCCCGCCGTTCGCCCACCCGGCGGAGCTGCCCGCCCCGGCCGCCGTCGCCTGGCGCTTCCAGTGCGGGCCCTACGTGGCCGACGAGGACTACGACGTCTGCTGGGAGCGCTTCACCGGGAATGTCGAGCTGGAGAAGGTGCGGGCGGTCATCTTCGGCTTCCCGTGGTACGACGCCGAGAGCGGTGGAGCGGAGCGCTACCTGACCGAGCTGAGCTCTCGGTTCACCTCGCTGGAGGCGGTCTTCCTCGGTGACGTGGAGGACGACGAGGTGATGATCTCCATGATCGGCCAGAGCGATCTCGCGCCCTTCCTGGAGGCGTTCCCCGGGCTGCGGGAGCTGGTGGTACGCGGTGGGGACGGCCTGGACTTCCCCGTGACGGGCCACCCGGGGCTGCGCGTGCTGCGTGTCGAGTCGGGCGGCCTGCCCCGGCAGGCGGCGGCGCACATAGCCGCCGCCGAACTGCCCGAGCTGGAGCGCCTGGAGCTGTGGCTCGGCGACGAAGGGTACGGAGGCGGCACGGTCGTCGAGGATCTGGCCCCGCTGTTCGCGGGGGTGGGCAAGCCGAAGCTGCGCCACCTGGGCGTGCAGAACAGCCCCTTCCAGGACGAGATCGCCGCCGCGTTCGCCTCGGCGCCTGTTGTGGAGCAGTTGGCCTCGCTGAGTCTGTCGATGGGCATGCTCTCCGACGAGGGCGCGGAGGCGCTGCTGCACGGACAGCCGCTGACCCACCTCGAACTGCTCGATCTCTCGCACCACTTCCTCGGCCGGGACATGATGCTGCGGCTCTGGACGACGCTGGAGCCGGCGGGGGTCCGGGTGCACCTTCGCGGGCGGAACGACGAGGACGAGGACCTTCGCGAATACGGGGAAGAGAGCGGTCGCTACATCGCGGTGGCCGAATGAGCACCGTACGCGCGACCGTTCCCGCCCCCCCCTCGAAAGGCGTCACGATGAGGTACAGGTACGAGCCCGCGTTCGAGGATCCGGACGACAACCGGATCACCAGCCTCCGCGCGGCCGGAGCGTCCCCCTGGCTGACGGCCGACGGTACGGTGCCGTACGGACACGTCCTGTACGCGGCGGCCGGGGTGGGGTGGAGCGCGGACGCCGTGGTGGCACGGTTGACCGCGCTGGGGTTCACCGACATCGAGCGCCCCGAGGGGCCGCTGCCCCGGACGGTCGGCCGCGAGGACGCCCTGCTGGCCAACGCCGGCGGCAGGACCGACAACCACCTCGTCTGGATCGGCGTCGGCACGCCCGTGACGCTGCGGCACATCGTCGACGCGGCCGGGCGGGTGGGCCGGAGCCCCGCCGACGTGGAGCGCACGCTGCTCTCCTTCGGCTACCAGATCGCGGGCACCGGCGAGCGCCCGCTGCCCGAGACCCCCGACCCCCGGGACCTCCTGCTGATCCGTACGAATGCCCGAGGCGACGGGGAGTGGCTGGAGCGGGGCGCGGAGGTGGGGGCGAGGCATGTGATCGCCGCGGCCCGTGAATTGAGGTGCAGCCCGCACACCGCGGCCGAGCGCCTGGTCGAGCTGGGCTTCCGGCTGCCGTACACCCTGGGACCGGAGGACGAGCGGATCATCGGGGACGGGCGCGGGGCAGTCGGGCAGATCCTCTCCGTCGCCCGGGAGCTGGGGCGCACTCCGGCGGAGATCGTCGTCCGCCTGGCGGAGTTGGGGCACGACGCCCCCGAGGGCGTTCCGGACACGCCTGAGGCGGACGACCTCGTCATCCTCAGCGAACACCTCGACGGCCGGAGCCCCTGGCTGCCCACGAACCGCGTCGTCGGCGTCCAGCCGCGACACGTCCTGCGCGCGGCCCTGGCCACCGGGCGGAGCCCCGCGCACATCGCCGGGCGGCTGGCCGCGCTGGGCCACCGGCTGCCCGAGCACGCGAGGCTGCCGGAGGTCGCGGACGAGGCGGACGTCCGCTTGCTGAAATCGCTCGACCCCGACCGCTCGCTCCTGGACGACGTCCTCCTGGAGAACGTCCTGTGCAGTGCGAGCCTGACGGGCCGCACCCCGGCGGACGTCGCGGCGCGGCTGACGGAATTCGGCTACCGGCTGCCCGACGAGGTGGAGTACCCGGAGATACGGGGTTCGGCGGCGGTACGGGGTCCGGCCGCCGCCTGACCGGGGCCACCGGCCGACGACCACCTATAGTGGATGGCTGCGAAGGGGAGTAGCCCCGCGATACCGGTCGTCGACACACTGGAGCCCTCGGGTTCCCGGTGGCCGGGCCCGCCTCCGGTGAGGATGCGGGTGGGCGAGACCTTCGGCCCATTTGTCGACGACATCGAGTGCGCGTCGGCGGGGTCGAAGCTGCCGCCGCCCCCTCGCGCTGGTCGTCTCGGAGCCCCGCCGGTGCGGGAAATCCGGACGGTACCCGTGATCCATTTCGTACTGCTCATCGCCTGTGCGGTGGCGATCTATCTCTCCTGCGAGTGGTTCGTCAACGCGGTCGAGTGGCTGGGCGAACGCCTGAACGTCGGGAAGATGGCGGTCGGCACGATCCTGGCCGCCTTCGGCACCGCTCTGCCCGAGTCCGTCGTCACCCTGGTCGCGGTGACCACCGGGACCACCGAGGAAGCCAAGGACATCGGCGTCGGAGCCGCGATGGGCGGCCCGCTCGCGCTGGCCACCGTCGCGTACGGCGTCACCGGAGCGATGCTCATCCTCAAGCGCCGCAAGGACCGTGCCGCAGCCCTGGCCGGCGCCGGTGCCGGCTCCGGCGCGGGGGAGCCGCCCCCTTCGGGTGGTGAGGCCCTGGGCGACGCGAAGGACATGAAGCGCCTGGCCAGGGACCAGAAGTGGTTCCTCCCGATCTTCGTCGTGAAGGTCGCGCTCGGCCTGGTCGCCTTCGCGTTCAAGCCCGCCCTCGGCGTGCTGTTCTTCGCCGCCTACGCGGTCTACTTCTTCCGGGAGATCCGCAGCAGCCGCGCCGCCGAGGACACCGACGACGAGGAAGAGGAACTGGAGCCGCTGAAGCTCCAGCCCAAGGCCGCCACCCCGGCGACCTGGGCCGTGGTCGCCCAGACCCTGGCCACCCTCGTGGTGATCTTCTTCGCCGCGCACTTCTTCGTGAAGCAGCTCGACGTCATCGGCCCGATGCTGGGCCTGTCCGCGACGGTCACCGCCCTGCTGCTGTCCCCGATCGCCACCGAACTCCCGGAGATCATGAACGCCGTGATCTGGGTGCGGCAGGGCAAGACCAGGCTGGCGCTCGCCAACATCTCCGGCGCCATGATGATCCAGGCCACCGTGCCCAGCGGCATCGGCCTGATCTTCACCCGCTGGCACTTCGACGGCGCCCTGCTCTGGTCCGGGATCATCACCATGGCCGCGATCGTCTACCTCCTGCTGACCATGCGCGCCCACAAACTCACCCCGGCCCGCCTCGCGGTCGCGGGCCTGTTCTATGTGGTCTTCGCCGCCGGACTCGTCCCCATCCTGTCCTGACCCCGAGGTGCCCCGACCGACAGGCCGGTGACCCGTGCCCGGAGCCACCGGGCGCCGGTCACCGCACCCCACCGCCCGCGCCCGCCCCGTACCGCCAGACGTCCCGCACCAGGGCGGGCGGGGTCGGCCCGGTCATCGCCACCTGGCTGAGGAGGATCGTCACCACGCCCGTGGACGGGATGAGGTGCGCGGCGGTCCCCGTGCCGCCGACCCAGCCGTACCGGCCGGGTACGTTCCAGGGCGAGGACTGCACCACGTCCACCGAACCGCCGAAGCCCCACCCCTGCCCCTCCCTGAACAGCCCGCTCGCCTCGCGCTGCGCCGGGGTGAGGTGGTCGGTGGTCATCTGAGCGACCGACTCGGGCGTCAGCAGCGTACGGCCGCCCGCGCGACCCCCGGCGAGCACCATCCGGGCGAAGGCGTGCAGGTCGTCGGCGGTCGACACCAGCCCGCCCGCGCCGGACGGGAACGGCGACGGGCTGCTCCACTGCCCGTCCGGGGAGTCGACCAGGTCGAGACCGCTGCCGGGACCGCTGCCCGGACTGCCGCTGGGGCCGCTCTCACCGTCCCGCTTGTAGAAGCTGGTGAAACGGTCGAGTTTCGCCGCGGGTACGAGGAATCCCGTGTCCGCCATGGCGAGCGGTTCGAACACCCGCTCCGCCAGGAATTCCGGCAGCGGCCGGTCCGCGACCCGGGCGATCAGCACCCCCTGGATGTCGGAACAGGTGTTGTAGAGCCACGCCTCGCCCGGCTGGTGCAGCAGCGGGATCCGGGACAGCCGCTCCATCCACATGTCGGGCGCCACCATGTGCTGCGGCTCCGGCGATCCCTGGTTCAGCTCCTCGAAGAGGGGCTTGACGGCGGGGAGCGAGACGTCGGAGGGGAAGCCGTACCCGGCGCGGAAGGTGAGCAGGTCGAAGACGGTGATCGGCGCGGTCGCCGGAACCACGTCGTCCACCGGGCTCCCCGGCGTACGGACCACACGCGGCGCGGCCAGCTCCGGCAGCCACCGGGCGACCGGTTCGTGCAGCCCGATCCGCCCGTCCTCGACCAGCATCATGAGGGCGGCGGCGGTGATGGGCTTGGTGAGCGAGGCGATACGGAAGATCGAATCCCGCGCCATCGGAGCGCCCCCGGCCGTATCGACCGAACCCACCGCCGCCACTTCCGGTTCCCGCCCGTCCCCGTGCGCCACGAGGCCCACCGCTCCGGGGACGGATCCGCTGTTGACATGGGCGTCGAGGACATCGCTCAGGCTGGTGTCGTTCATGCGGTCCACCTTCTCCAGGGTGCGGTGAGAAGAAGGACCTCCGACACGGCCCGAAATCATCGGATCGGGAGAGACCGGGAAATCAGGGGGATCCCAGGGCCGCCGCGACCACCGCGTCCGGGTTGTCCCGGTATACGGAGTGCCCGGCACCCACCACCACCGACCAGTCGAAACCGGGACGGGCACGCCCGATACGGCGCCCTTGCTTGGCGGTGAACACCGGCCCCCGGTCCGGATCGGCGGCGAGCACCGTGACGCGGTGCGGATACTCGGCCAACGCCTGCTCGTACGACCACGGAGCGTTGCCCCGCAGCACCGTCTCGACCACGTACGGCGTCGTCCGGCGCGCGGCCTGCGCCTTCAGATACGCGTCCTCGGGGTGCCAGTGCGGGTTCTCCCTGAGCATCTCCTCGGGGTCGGCGTTCCTCACCTCGTCGGAGACCGAACGGACGAAGCCGTCGGTCTCCCCCTCCCGCACGGTGATGACGGGGTCGAGCAGCAGCAGCCGGTCCGCCCAGCCGTGGTCCGCGCTCGCGGCGCCGGTGGCGACGAGACCTCCGAGCGAATGCCCGATGACGAGATCCCACGCGGCGGGTCCGCCGGGCGGCCGGAGGGCCAGTACGTCGGCCACGAACCCGCCGATGTCGTAACGCCGGGTCCGTGGCGCGAGCCCGTGCCCCCGGAGGTCAGGGGCGGTGACCGACCAGCCCGCGCGGGCCAGTTCGTCCGCCACGTACCACCAGCAGGCCGCCGCCGACGTCAGACCGTGGAGCAACAGGACGCGCCGGGGCGCGTCCTGCCGCCCCCAGTGCAGGACAGGCAGTTGTACGGGAGTGTGATCCATCGCGCCATCGAAGCACGGCGCGGCTCGGTACGGGGCTCAGGCTGTGGTGGGCTTCACTTCCCCGGACAGCGGCAGCCCGAGCCGCGCCACGGCCTGGGCGACCAGGCGGGACATCTGAGTGGCGCCGTACTGCTGGAAGTGGGTGTCGTCGGAGACGCCGTTCGGGAAGTTGGGGTACTGCCCCGGGCTGAGCCACAGGAAGACGTTCTTGGACGCCTCGATCCCGACGCCGTTCAGGTAGGTACGGCTGAGCGCCGACAGATCGACCAGCGGCGCCTTCTCCTCGGCGGCGACGGCCTTGGCGGCGTCCACATACTGGGGGAACGAGACGTTGAACTGCCCGGTCGACGCGTTGTACGACCGCCGGGACACCGGAGTCACGATCACCGGGGTCGCTCCTCGGGCGCGGGTGGCCCGGATGTAGTCGTTGCGCAGGTATTCCTTGTAGTCGGCGGGCGAGGTGTAGCGCTCGGCGTTGCTCACGGTCGCGTCGTTGTGGCCGAACTGTACGAAGAGGTAGTCGCCCGCCTTGATCACCTGGTGGATCGCGGCGAGCCGCCCCTGCTCGATGAACGAACGCGAACTGCGCCCGCCGATGGCCCGGTTGGCGACGGTGATGTTGGACGAGAAGAACGCGGGAAGCGTCTGGCCCCAGCCGGCCTGCGGGTAGTAGCCGGAGTTGTACGTCTGCGCGGTGGAGTCACTGGCGATGTAGAGGGTGCCGGTGGCCGCGCTTCTCGCCGACGCGGTGCCGGGCAGCCCGAGCACGGTGGCGGCTCCGGCCCCGAGCGCGGCGGTGGTGCCGAGGAGGAAGCGCCTGCGGTCGGCGGAGCAGGGGTGGGAGCGGGGGGTGGTGGGGGACATCCGGGACTCCTGACGGGGGGTGGGGTGGTGCCGTCGTCAGTCGGATGTCGCCGCCGGGCGCGGAAAGGTTGGCGGGCGCGGAAAGGTTGGTGGTGGCGGGAGGGGGCGATCGCCCGGACCCGTCCTCGTCAGTCGAAGTCGTAGGAGATGAAGGTGAGACAGACGACCGTCCCGTCCTCCTCCACCGCCTCGTAGCCGTTCCGTTCCTCCCCTTCGACCGGGAAGAACAGGGCGTTGCCACCACGATCCGGATCGGTGACGATCTCGGCAAAGTTGATCCGGCGGCCCGCGTCGTCCGCGGCCGCGATGATCCGCTTGGCCTCGCGGAGATCGGCCTCGGCGTCCCGGCCGCTGACGTGCGCCGGGTCGAACTGATCGCTGCACAGGAGGGCGTATCCGTCCAGCGGCGCCGGTTCGTAGCCGTTGTACCCGTCGCCCCAGCGAGCCGCGACGATCCGGTCGGGCTCCGCCAGCGGCAGGACGACCATACCGACCCGGGCCACCTTCGGTTCGTCGTCCTCCTGGGACCAGTAGAAGCCCGCGTACACCGGAACCCTGCTGGGCCCGGGGAGCAGCTTGCTGTGAACCCAGCGCCCCTGGGTCGCCATCCCGAACCAGGTGACCTCCTCCGCCACCTCCAACTCCCCGACGCACACGAACCATTCGGGCCGCACCATGCCTATGTCGCCGTCCCGGTTGACGTGATCCGCCCACCGCCACAACAGGGCGTCCATGGCGGCTGCGGGCGTGGCAGGAGCGGGCGAACTCTTGGCTGCTGTCATGGCTCACAGCATGTCAGGAGGGTGTGACAGTCCTCAGTTGGCCGCGTACGGGGTGAAGACGGCCCAGGCGGCGGGGGCGAGGGTGAGGATCGGGCCCGTGGGGTTCTTGGAGTCGCGGATGTGGATGGCATGGGGGCAGGGGGCGACCTCGACGCAGGCGTCCTCGAAATCGCCGCTGTGGCTGGACTTGCGCCAGTCGTAGGCGACTTCGAGGCAGGCGCCGCCCTGTTCAGTGCTGTAGCTCGACTTGAACCATTCAAGCATCATGATCACTGCTCTCCCAGGAGACGGTCCAGCAGGTCCCTGGAATCCTCGGGGGTAAGGGCCTGCGACCGCAGCATCGCATATTTGCTGAACATGATGGACACCCTGTCGGGGTCGGAGATCCAGTGGCTTCCCTGCTGGGATTCGCTGTAGGCGAGTTGCTGATGGTCGGGCGTCTCCAGTAGGTAGAAGGGGCCACTGATCCCGGCGTGCGCCGTCCGGTCTAGCGGCAGTAACTGGATTGTCAATCCGGGTAGCTCGCAGCACTCGCGCAGGTATTTCATTTGGTCGATGTAGATTTTTTGGCCGCCGAGAGGGAAGCGGAGCGCTGGCTCCCAGATGATGAAGCTGACCGTCGGCGGAACTTTGCGGTGCAGGATTCCCTGACGCTCTATACGCGCGGCGGTCTTGGTTTCGACCTCGTCCGAGTGGAACGCAGGAACGCTGGTGCGAAAGACCGCACGTGCATAGGGATCGGTCTGGAGCAGGCCGGGTACCACTTGGTTCTCGAACGAGGACAGGGCAATGGCCTCACGCTCGTGGTCGAGGTACTGCTCCGCCCACAGCGGGAACCGGTCAACGTCCGGCAAGTTCTAGAGCCCCACTGACAACGCACCCTTGGTATCGAGTACTTGGTCAAGTGTCGCTGCAAGGTCTGGCTTGAGCAGCCGTCTTCCTCTCTCGATCGAACCGATGGTCTCCTCATCAAGGATGACGACCTCGGCGAGCGACTTCTGGGTGTGCCCCGCTGCCCGGCGGAACGCAGCCACTTGGGCACCCAGCATCTTCATCACTGACGCGTTCTTCCCATGGGAACGGCTCCTGGCGTTCATGTCATTCAACTCTCCACAAAGACCGGTACATGATCCTCGTGGACCGGTACCAACGGTTGGTACCGGTCCACGCACTGTCCCAGCGTAGTCACACTCTGCGATGGTCGGTTCGTGAATGAAACAACTCGCCATTGTGTGATGAGGGAGCGGTTCTTCCGCCGCGACCGCCGGTCCGTCCCCGCTGCCAGGAAGTTCGCCCACGAGACCCTGGTCGACTGGGCCTTGACCGAGGGATTCCGCTGCGAGGACGTATTGCTCTGCGTGAGCGAACTTTCAACCAACGCCCTGCTGCACGGCGTTCCGCCCGGCCGGGGGTTCCGGCTCTTCCTGCGGTACGACGGTGACGTACTCCGTGCCGAGGTGCATGACAGCGGGCCCGGTGTGCCCGGGATCGTGGACGCGGGGGACGGGGAAGGCGGGCGCGGGCTGCTGCTTGTGGCGGCGCTCGCGGACCGCTGGGGGGTGAGTGACCGGAAGCCCGGGAAGGCCGTGTGGTGCGAGTTCGCCGTACGGCGGGAAGCGGTCCGCGAAGCGGCCGACGGCGCGCTGCCTTCCGCGCTGCGGGAACGCGCTGAGAACTGGGGCGCCTTGCTCCCTGCGGACTGAGCACCCGGATCCCCCCTCGACCGCCCTGCAGGGGCATGCTGTCCAGTGGCAAGTTGGGCGCCGGAGGGCCGCCCCCTCCCGCCACAACGCACCCCGGGCCCACCCCGACAGGCCACCGCCCGAACCCGCACCCTGAAAACAAGCAGTGACCAGCGGGGCATGAATCCCAGCGCACGGACGGTCGGCAGACGCTTGACGAAGCGCGCCACCACCCCACTCCACGACCGCGTGCCCCGCAGGGCGAACCCACCCGCCGGCCTGGAACCGACCGGAAGCACAAAGCTCCCCCCGCTACCCACAGACAGAGCACCCGATCACCCCATGACCATCGTGCCGGGTGGGTCGTTGCTGTGGTTGCCGGGGTGAATCCGGTGTGGACCACGCTGGCAAGGCGGTCGTGCGGTTGCGGTGGCATCGGGTTCTGGTCGGCGGGTCGAGTGGTGTGCTGGTGGCCGGACTCGGCCTCATGTGTCTGCTGAAGGGTGTTGCGGAGGCGGCCAACGCCGCCACCGTGCTCGGTTCCGCCGGCGTGGTCGCGTTGTTGGTGGAGTGGGCCCGCCGACGGAGCCGGACGCACAGCACTTCGGACCAGGTGGACGAGGCGGCGAGGGCCCTGGCGCGGCTGGTCGGCCGGCAGTGGGAGGAGGAGGCCGTGCTACGGCAGCTCTTCGACCCGGCGCCTCTTCCGGTGACCTGGTCCGACTGCTCGGAGGCCGGTGTCGCCGACCACCGGGAACTGGTGGGCGCGCCCATCTCCTGGTGTGCGGACGAACCGGAGTCCCTGGCAGGGGACTTCCGGGGGCTGCGGCGCCGACGGCTCGTGGCGGTCGGCCCTGCGGGCTCGGGCAAGAGCACGTTCGCGGTGCTGCTGACGCTCGGGTTGCTGCGCTCCCCCGAGGAGGGCGACCCCGTTCCGGTGCTGCTCTCTCTCGCCTCCTTCGATCCCGGCAGGGAGGCCCCGGCGGAGTGGCTCCGGCGCAGGATCACCTCGGACTATCCCGCGCTGGCCGATGGAGAGGTGTACGGGCCGAGCGTCGTGCGGGACCTGCTGGCCGACGGCCGGATCCTGCCCGTACTGGACGGCCTGGACGAGCTGCCCGCCTCCGGCCACGGAGCGGTGGTCGCCGCCCTGAACCGTGCCTATCCGGCGGGCGCGCCGCTGGTGCTGACGTGCCGTACCGAGAGTTACGTCGACGCCGTCGCCGAGACGGGGGTGCTGGCGGGCGCCGCCGTGGTCGCTCCCGCGCCGGTGTGCCCCGCCGACGCGGTCGCCCTGCTGCGGCTGGCCGCGCCGCCCGGTCGTGGCCAGGAGAGCTGGACGGTCCTCGCCGATGGCCTGGCCCGTGACCCCGGTGGCCCGGCGGCCCGAGCGCTGGCCAGCCCGCTGATGGTGGCCCTGGTCCGCTCCGTCTACGCGGACGCGGCTCCCGGCTCCCGCGCCGACCCGGCGAAGCTCACCGACCTCAGCCGCTTCCCCACGGCCGCCGCCATCGAACAACACCTCCTGGACCGGTTCGTCCCCACCGTCTACGGGCGCGCGAGCAGTACCGAGCCCGGTGCCCGCCGCTGGGACCCGGAGCGAGCCCGCCGCCATCTCGGCCACCTCGCCCGGTGTCTGAACCAGCAGCCCACCCCCGACCTGGCCTGGTGGCGGCTGTACGACGCCGTACCGGCACTGGCCGCGACCTGGAGCCGCGCACTCCTGTGGAGCCTGCCGGCCGCGCTGTCGGGCGCCCTGCGGGTCCCGCGGGCCTCGGCCGCGGAGCTCAGCGACGGGCTGACGGACAACAAGCTGCTGCTCGCCCTGGAGTTCGGCTCGATCTTCGCCATCACCTTCTTCGTCATGCAGTGCGTTGCGGCGGCGCTGCCGGGCCGGGACACCGTCGCGGCCTGGGTCACCGCCCTGTGCGGGACGCTGACCACTTCCGTGGTGATTTTCGCCTGGTACGTAACGGTGGGTCAGGGGGGATTCGCCGTCGCGGCCCGCACTTCACTGCTCGACACCTTCGGCGGGACCTTCGCGTTCTTCGTCGTCCTGCTCATCACCGGTCCTCCGGTGCCGCCGCGATCACCCAGCCGAGCCGCCTTCAACGTCCGCCACTGGCGCCGTCGGCTTCCCGGTGCCGTCGCCCGCGCTGTCGGCGTGGCACTCCTCTTCGTCCCCGTACTCCACATCTACTGGCTGGCGGAAGGCCGGAACCCTCCCTCGGCCGCCGTCGTGGGCGTGAGTCTTCTGATCGGCCTGTCCGTCGGTACGGGACTGGCCGCCCTTCAGTGGACCAGGAGCGCGGTGACCGTCCAGGACATCGCCTCGCCGCGGTCGTCGATCCGGGACGACCGGCGGGTCGCGCTGGCGCAGGGCGTCTATGTCGCCCTGGTGACGAGCGTCCTCGCCGCCGCAGTGAACGTCCTGTACGCCGCGTCCGAGCCCCCCGGCTTCGCCACGGTCCTGGGGGAGGCCACGCGACCGCGTTACGTCTCCCTCGGTCTGTTCGGAGCGACCCTGGCCCTGGCCGCCTCCGCGTGGCCGCACTACCTCACGGCCAGGCTCGTGCTCGCCGCCCGTGGCGGTCTGCCGTGGCGGCTCCAGGCGTTCCTCGCCGATGCCCGCCGCCTCGGAGTGCTCCGTCAGGTCGGTCCGGTCCACCAGTTCCGCCACGCCCGCATCCAGCACCACCTCGCCGGTGTTCCCGATCTCCCACGTCCACGTTCACGTCCGCGCCCGGAACCGTCGCGCCCGGAATCGTCCGACTCCGTCCCGGCACCGACGGACCCCTGCGCACCGTGAACGGTGAGCCGTTGAACCGCCCGGCGGGTGGTTCAACGGCCCGGCCGTTCACCCGGCCGGCGCATACAGCCGCCCGGTGCGGCGCCGGCGGGCGCAGGGTGGGGCCGTGGAGCCACGCGGGTTCGACCGGGTCAAGGTGGTGGCGGCTCTCTGTCTGCCGGGCCTCCTCCTCGTGACGTGCGACGTCCCCGACCGTGACCGGTCGGCCCCCTCGTCCCGCCGTGAGGCGCGGGCCCGGCCCGCGGGGGCGCCGAGGCCGTCCGTGGTGGAGCGGCGGGTGTGGCGGGCGGACGAGACGGCCGTACGGGAGAAACCGCTGTACACCGGTCCCGTACGAGCCGTGTTCGTCCACCACACGCTGCACTCGAACAACTACGACTGCGGGACGGACGTGCCCGCCATGCTGCTGTCGATGGAGCGGCACCACATCAACGGCATGGGGTGGGACGACCTCGGCTACAACTTCGTCGTGGACCGCTGCGGAACGATCTACGAGGGGCGTGCGGGCGGCGTCGACCGGGCGGTCAAGGGGGCGCACACGAAGGGCTTCAACGAGCGCAGCGTCGGCATCGCCCGTACCGCGTACGGACCGGTGAGCCGGCCCGCTGCCACCAGGCGTACGCGGCCTCCACCTCGCTCCAGAGCGCGCGGGGGCCGTGCTGCTGGAGGGGATGGGCGTCCACGCCGGGGACGTGGACGACGCTCGCCCAGGAGCCGGTGGAGTGGTCGGCCGGCCGGAGCGTGAACTCGGCCGGGGAGGAACCGCGTTCGATCGACCCGGACGAAGGCGTCATGCCGCGCGGACGTGGGAAGCCCCGCCCCGGGTCGACCGGGTCGACCGGGTCGGCGCCGTCGGAGAGCCGGAGCCGGAGCCGGAGCCGGAGCCAGAGCCGGAACTGGAACTGGAGCCAGAGCCGGAACTGGAGCCTGGGAGCGTGGTGTCTCCCAGGCGTTCCTTCCTCCCGCCGGTTCCGTCAGCCTTCCGCGTTCACCGGGGCTTCCCCGTCCTACAGGCGCTCGGGCGCCTTGATGCCCAGCAGCGCCAGCCCCTGCTTCAGTGTGCGGGCCGTGATGTCGCAGAGGAGGAGGCGGTTCTCGACCAGCTCGCGCGGGTTGTCGTCGCTCAGGACGTGGCACTGGTCGTAGAACGTCGTGAACAGCGACGAGAGCTGGTACAGGTACGCGGCCAGCTTGTGCGGTTCGTACGACGACGCCACCTCCGCCAGGACCTCGCCGAACTGGTCCACGTGCAGCCCGAGCGCGCGCTCCGCCGGGGCCAGGGACAGCTCCGGGTGGGCCAGGGGGGACGTGTCGCCCGCCTTGCGGAGGATGGAGCGGATGCGGGCGTGCGCGTACTGGATGTAGACGGACGTGTCGCCGTTCAGCGAGACCATCTGGTCCAGGTCGAACTTGTAGTCCCGGGCCGCCGACGTCGACAGGTCGGCGTACTTCACCGCGCCGATCCCGACCTGCTTGCCGTTCGTGACGATCTCGTCCTCGGAAAGGCCGATCTTCTCGGACTTCTCCCGGACGACCGCCGTCGCCCGCTCGACCGCCTCGCCCAGCAGGTCCACCAGCCGTACCGTCTCGCCCTCACGGGTCTTGAACGGCTTGCCGTCCTTGCCCAGGACCGTACCGAAGGCGAGCTGGACGGCCTTGACCTCGTCGTTCAGCCAGCCGGCCCGGCGGGCCGTCTCGAAGACCATCTTGAAGTGCAGCGACTGGCGTGCGTCCACCACGTACAGCAGGCTCGTCGCGTCCAGGTTCCCCACCCGGTCGCGGATCGCGGAGAGGTCGGTGGCCGCGTAGCCGTAGCCGCCGTTCGTCTTCTTGACGATCAGGGGGACCTGGTTGCCGTCCGGGCCCTTCACGTCGTCGAAGAAGACGCACAGGGCGCCCTCGGAGCGGACCGCCACCCCTGATTCCTCAAGGATGCGGCAGGTCTCCTCCAGCATGTCGTTGTAGCCGGACTCGCCGACGATGTCGGGGTCCCGGATCTCCATGTCGAGCTGGTCGAAGACGGAGTAGAAGTAGATCTTCGACTCGTCGACGAAGCGCTGCCAGAGGGCCAGCGTCTCCTTGTCCCCGGCCTGGAGGTCCACCACCCGGTCCCGGGAGCGCGCCTTGAACTCCTCGTCGGAGTCGAAGAGCGCCCGCGACGCCTTGTAGAGGCGGTTCAGGTTGGACATCGCCGTCTCGCCGTCGATGTCGACGGCCTCGTCCCGCGCGGGCGTGTTGTGGTCCAGCTCGTGCGGGTGCTCGATCAGGTACTGGATGAGCATGCCGAACTGGGTGCCCCAGTCGCCGATGTGGTGGCGCCGGACCACCCGCTCGCCGGTGAACTCCAGGATCTCGACCATCGCCGCGCCGATCACCGCCGACCGCAGATGCCCGACGTGCATCTCCTTCGCCACGTTCGGCTGCGCGTAGTCGACCACCGTCGTGCCGGTCTCCTCCGCGAACGGGACGCCGAGCCGGTCGTCCGCCGCGCGGGCCGCCAGGGTCTCGATGATCGCCCGGTCCGCGACGGTGATGTTGAGGAAGCCGGGGCCCGAGACCTCGACCTCCTCGATCAGGCCGGGCGCCGTGAGCGCCGAGACGACCTGGGTCGCCAGCTCCCGGGGGTTGCCCTTGAGCTTCTTCGCCAGCGCCAGGATGCCGTTGGCCTGGTAGTCGGCCCGGTCGCTTCGGCGCAGCAACGGATCGGCGGAACCGGCCTCCGGCAGGGCAGCCGAGAGAGCGTCCGCGATGCGCTGATCGACGGTCGAGGCGAGGGAAGTGACCGGGGCCATGGGCTGGGTGCCGTTCCTGTCGGGGGAGGGTGTGCTGCGGAGGATGCGAGTTCCGCGAGTTCCGCTGGTTCCGCTGGTTCCGCGAGAAAGTTCCTCCCAGTATCCCATGGGGGAACAAGCCATTTTCGCTCTGTCGGTGGTACCTGGGAGAATGGCGGACGCCAGGTTTTTGGCCGACGCCGGGTTCGCCGGGCGTACGAGATCGTTCGAGCGTACGAGGAAAGAAGAAGGACGTGCCGATCGTGGCTCAGAGCACCGAGACCGACTGGGTCTCCCGTTTCGCGGACGAGGTCATCGCCGAGGCGGAGCGACGTGCGCCCGGCGCGAAACCTGTCGTCGTCGTCGCGTCCGGTCTCTCCCCCTCGGGCCCGATCCATCTGGGGAACCTCCGTGAGGTCATGACCCCGCACCTCGTCGCGGACGAGATCCGCCGTCGGGGGTACGAGGTCAGGCACCTGATCTCCTGGGACGACTACGACCGCTACCGCAAGGTCCCGGCGGGCGTTCCCGGTACGGACGCCTCCTGGGCCGAGCACATCGGCAAGCCCCTGACCTCGGTGCCCGCCCCCGCCGGGTCGGCGTACCCGAACTGGGCCGAGCACTTCAAGGCCGCGATGACCGAGTCGCTGGACGAGCTGGGCGTCGCGTACGAGGGGATCAGCCAGACCGAGCAGTACACCTCCGGGGCGTACCGCGAGCAGATCCTGCACGCGATGAGGCACCGCGGGGACATCGACGCGATCCTCGACCGGTACCGGACCAAGGACAAGGCGAAGACGCCGGCCGGAGGCCAGAAGCAGGGCCAGAAGCAGGGCCAGAAGAAGGCCGAGGAGGCCGAGCTGGAGGCCGTGGAGGGCTCCGGCGCCGCCGCCGAGGACGACGGAGGCGGCGGCTCGGCCGGTTACTTCCCGTACAAGCCCTACTGCGGCGGCTGCGGCAAGGACCTGACGACCGTCACCGCGTACGACGACGCGACGACGGAGCTGACGTACACCTGCGCGGAGTGCGGCTTCTCCGAGACGGTCGCGCTGAGCGAGTTCAACCGCGGCAAGCTGGTCTGGAAGGTCGACTGGCCGATGCGCTGGGCGTACGAGGGCGTGATCTTCGAGCCGTCCGGTGTGGACCACTCCTCGCCCGGGTCCTCGTTCGTCGTCGGCGGGCAGATCGTGCGCGAGATCTTCGACGGGGTGCAGCCGATCGGCCCGATGTACGCCTTCGTCGGCATCTCCGGGATGGCGAAGATGTCGTCCAGCAAGGGCGGCGTGCCCACCCCGGCCGACGCGCTGAAGATCATGGAGGCGCCGCTGCTGCGCTGGCTGTACGCGCGCCGCCGGCCGAACCAGTCGTTCAAGATCGCCTTCGACCAGGAGATCCAGCGGCTGTACGACGAGTGGGACGCCCTGGAGCGCAAGGTCGCCGACGGCTCCGTCCTGCCGGCCGACGCCGCCGCGTACACCCGGGCGGCGACCACGGCCGCCGGCGAGCTGCCGCGTACGCCGCGCCCGCTGCCGTACCGGACCCTCGCCTCGGTCGTGGACATCACGGCCGGCGCCGAGGAGCAGACCCTGCGCATCCTCAGCGAGCTGGACCCGGAGCGCCCGCTGTCCACGCTGGCGGAGGCGCGCCCCCGCCTCGACCGCGCGGAGAACTGGATCACGAGCCAGGTACCGGCCGAGGCGCGCACGATCGTGCGCGCCGAGCCCGACGGGGAGCTGCTGGGCTCGCTGGACGACGAGGGGCGCGAGTCGCTGCGGCGACTGCTCGAAGGGCTGGACAGCCACTGGTCGCTGGACGGGCTGACGACGCTCGTCTACGGCGTGCCGAAGATGATGGCGGGCCTGGAGCCGGACGCCAAGCCCACGCCCGAGCTGAAGGTCGCGCAGCGGTCGTTCTTCGCGCTGCTGTACCGGCTGCTGGTGAGCCGGGAGACCGGGCCGCGGCTGCCCACGCTGCTGCTGGCGGTGGGGGCGGACCGGGTACGGAAGCTGCTCGGCGCCTGAGGGGTGCGGGTGGGGGGAGCTTCCCCCACCCGCCTTCGCCCGGGGGCGGTCAGGCGATGTACTCGTTGTTGTCCAGCTCCGACTGGTAGCGGGAGCCGAAGTCCTTGAGATGGGGCTTGAGCGAGTTCTCGCTCAGCGGGTTGCCGCCGCGTCCCGTGATGCCGTACAGGTCCATCAGGTAGATGCCGAACTGACGGGCGTTGGGGAAGCCGCCGTTCTCGTTGACGTACTTGCGGAAGGCGCTGAAGTACGCCTCCTCACGGGTGATGTCGTCGGGCAGACCGGAGACGGGCTGGTCCTCGGCCGCCTCCTCCGGGCGGGCCTGGCCCTGGTCCTGAGGCTGGTTCTCGGCGTACTGCGACGGTGACGCCTGGCCCGGAATGCCGCCCAGGGGGCGGCGGTTGCGGCCGGGCGTGGGGGCGGGGCCGCCGTCGGGGGCGCCTTCGGGGCCGGAGGGGACCATCACCGGGGTGGGCTCAAGGCCCTCGACGTACGTGGGGTTGTACGCGCCCTCGTACGCACCCTCGGGCACCTGCGGCGCGGCGAACCAGGGGCTCACCTGGGTGGGCTGGGGGGTTTGCTGCGGCTGCGGCTGGCTCTGTTGGGCCGGCTGAGGCTGCTGTGGGATGTGCTGCTGAGGCTGTGGGGCCTGCTGCTGTGTCTGGGGCTGCGGGACCTGCTGTTGGGGCTGTTGGGGCTGCTTCTGGAGGCGCGCGGGTTCGGCGGGCGGTATCTCCCGCTGCTGCTGGGGCTGTTGAGGCGGCTGTTGCGACTGCTCCTGCCCCTGCGTCTGTCCCTGCTCGCGCGCCTGTCCCTGCTCGTGGCCCTGTCCCTGGCTCGGCCCCGCGGGTATCTCGGCCTTGGCCTGCGGGAGTTCGGCCAGCGCGGGCGTCGGCGCGGGCTCAGGGGTGGGCGCGGGCGGCAGCAGCACCGGTTCGATGCCGGCCGCGGCCAGCCCCGAGGGGGCCGTGTCGGCGAGCGGTACGCCGTACTTCGCGAGCCGCAGCGGCATCAGCGCCTCGATGGGCGCCTTGCGCTTCCAGTTGCGGCCGAACCGGGCCTGGAGGCGCGACTGGTAGATGAGCCGGTCCTGTTCGAGCTTGATGACCTGCTCGTACGACCGCAGCTCCCACAGCTTCATCCGCCGCCACAGCATGAACGTGGGGACGGGCGAGAGCAGCCAGCGCGTCAGCCGTACGCCCTCCATGTGCTTGTCGGCGGTGATGTCCGCGATCCGGCCCACCGCGTGGCGCGCCGCCTCGACCGAGACGATGAAGAGGAGCGGGATGACCGCGTGCATCCCGACGCCGAGCGGGTCGGGCCAGGCCGCCGCGCCGTTGAAGGCGATGGTGGCGATCGTCAGCAGCCAGGCCGACTGGCGCAGCAGCGGGAAGGGGATCCGCATCCAGGTCAGGAGCAGGTCGAGCGCGAGCAGGACACAGATGCCCGCGTCGATGCCGATCGGGAAGACCAGTGAGAAACTCCCGAAGCCCTTGAGCTCGGCGAGTTCGCGTACGGCGGCGTAGGAGCCCGCGAAACCGATCGCGGCGATGATCACCGCACCCGTGACCACGACCCCGATGAGTATCCGGTGCGTACGTGTCAGCTCCATCGCGGCCACCCGCGATCCCCTCCCGTTTTCGGCATCAGGTACGTGACGTCCTGACGTCATCCGGCGGGCACAGCCTGGCACATGTGTGCGGATGGCGTGGCGCGGGGAGCCGTGAGCGGCCCTCCGGAGAGGGCCGCGTTCCGGGCGAAGGGGAGGAAAAGGGTCGGTCCGTGACCGGGATCGCGTTTACTCGGTCTTTGCCTTGGCGTCGGAGTCCACGGGCGCGCCGGACGACTCCGGCTCGCCGGGCGACTTGCTCGGCGAGGAGTCGGCGCCGCCGGAGCTGTCGGCCCCCGCGGAGCCGCCGGAGCCGCCGGAACCGCTGGAGACGGCCGCCACGGCCTCCTTCGCGGCGCTCAGCGCGTCCTTCGACAGCTCGGCGGCGCCGGGGGCCTTGGCGCCCGCGTAGCCCGTGCCGTTGTAGGTGAGGGTGATGACGACGTTCTCCGTACGGGCCACGACGGTGGCGTACGAGAAGTCGGCGTCGGACTTCTTGAGCGTGTACGTGATTGTGCTCGCCTCGTTACCGATGCCGGTCCCGGGAGCCGTCTTGACGTCCTTGGCCGTCTCGGTGCCCTGGGCGCCCGCGAGTTCCTTCGTGTAGTACTCGCCGGCCCGCTTGGCGCCGCTGCCGAGCGTCACGTCGGAGTCGTACCGCATGAGGGAGACGTCGAGCCACCGGTACTGGGACCCCTTGACGCCCTTGTCGTCCAGGCCGTTCCAGGAGCAGCTCCCGCGCGTGGCGATATCGCTGGACTTGCCTTCCGTACCGCCCTTGACCTTGGCCTTCGGGACCATCGAGTCGACCGTCCTGCCGCTGACCGTCTTGCACGCGTCGGGCAGCCCGCTGAACTTCGCGGGCGCGACGGTGGGGGACGGGGCGCGGGTGGGGGTGGTGGAGCTGTCCGCGTCGCTCTTGCCGTCGGAGTCGGACGAGCACCCGGCGACGGCGAGCATCACCGGAACGGCTGCGCAGGCGAGTATGCGGGTGAGTCGCGAGGCTGATCGGTGCATGGTTCCTTCAGGGTTCCTTGAGGCGGTCGCGTGCGGTCTCGGTCGGTCGAGTGCGGTCTCTCGGGCGGTCTCGGGCGGTCTCGTCGGGCGGGTCTCGTCGGGCGGGCGGTCCCCGTCCCGCGGGTCCCGTCGGTCCGTCGTGCGCGTACGCCCCGGAAGGCGCGTACGCCACGCAGGTCCGATCGGCCACGGTAACCGGCGAGCCCGCCGCGCGGGGCCCGGAGCCCGACTCCGGCACCGGGCGGCGGAGTCCCGCGCGGCCCTGCCCGGGGGCCGGAGCCGCCCCTACTCGTTGAGCTGGTCGACGAGCGTACGGGCCAGTCCCCGCGCCTTGTCCTGGAGTTCCTTGCTGTCGGGGGCCTCGGTGGAGAGGGCCGGCTGCTCGGTGTACCGGACGGTCACGATCACGTTCGATGTGCGGAACACCACGCTCACCGTGCGGTGCTGCGCGGCCGAACCGGAGCGCGCGAGGACGTCGTCCAGGAAGGCGGCGTCGCCGAGGTCGTCGAGGACGCGGGGTTCGAGGCCTTCGGTGCCGGTCGCGGTCTCGGTCGCGGAGGGTGCCCCGGAGGGCGTGGCGGAGGGGGAGACGGTCTGCGGTCCGGGCGCCGCGCCACTGCCGGAGGCGCCGGGGCCGTCCGACGCGCCGGGCGTCCCCGGCGTGCCGGAGGAGGAGCCCGCGGAGCCCGAGGAGGAAGAGGAGGAGCCGGAGGAGGAAGAGGAGGCGGAGGGGGCGAGGTGCGCGCCCGTCTCCTTCGTCGCGTAGACCTCCTGCGCGCGGGTCTCGTCGCTCACGGCGGGGTCGTACGACACGACACGCTCGAAGTCGATCACGAGCTGGTTCGAGGCGGCGGGCGAGTCGGCCTTCCAGCTGCAGCCCACACGGCGGTCGGTGTCGTACGTCACGGCGGCCGTGCCCTGGTACGCCTTCTCCTGCTGGTCCTCGGGGAGCGAGGTGGCGCCCGGCATCAGGTCCTTGAGCGTGGAGCGCGGCACGGAACCGCACGCCTCACGCAGCGTCCGGTACTTGCCGGGCGGCGCCGCGGTCGCGCTGGTGGTCTCGCCGGGCTTGGAGTCGCCGGCCGAGCCGTCGTCGCCGCTGCCGGCCGTACAGCCGGCGACGGCCGCCACGAGGAGCGCCGCCAGGCCGGGTACGTACGCGCGTCGCGCCTTGAACTGCACGGTCCCGGGCTCCCTTCTCGCCAAAACTGTTTGCCGCCGGATGGCGGTCGATGGACACAATGTCTATCGCACGCGATGCCGTCGACGCTGGTCGGCCGTCCTCTATGGCTGCCTTGGCTCCGGTTTTGCGTTATACAGACTTTCGGGGGAATTGAGGGGATATGTCGTACGTAGAGGTGCCGGGCGCGAAGGTGCCCATCCGGATGTGGGCCGACCCGGCGACGGTCGAGGACGGCGCGATGCAGCAGCTCCGCAATGTCGCCACCCTGCCGTGGATCAAGGGCCTCGCCGTGATGCCGGACGTGCATTACGGGAAGGGCGCCACGGTCGGCTCGGTGATCGCGATGCACGGCGCGGTCTGCCCGGCGGCGGTGGGCGTGGACATCGGCTGCGGTATGTCGGCGGTGAAGACGTCCCTGACGGCGAACGACCTGCCGGGCGACCTGTCCCGGCTGCGCTCCAAGATCGAACAGGCGATCCCGGTGGGCCGGGGGATGCACGACGACCCGGTGGACCCGGGGCGGCTGCACGGATTCCCGACGGCGGGGTGGGCGGACTTCTGGGAGCGGTTCGGGGGAGTCGCCGACGCGGTGAAGTTCCGTGAGGGCCGTGCGGTGAAGCAGATGGGAACACTCGGATCGGGTAATCATTTTATTGAGTTTTGTCTCGATGAGGTGGGCGCGGTCTGGCTGATGCTGCACTCCGGGTCCCGGAACATCGGCAAGGAACTGGCCGACCACCACATCGGCACGGCACAGAAACTGCCGCACAACCAGGGCCTGATCGACCGTGACCTGGCCGTCTTCATCGCGGACACCCCGCAGATGGCGGCGTACCGGAACGACCTGTTCTGGGCGCAGGAGTACGCGAAGTACAACCGCGCGATCATGATGGGGCTCTTCCAGGACGTGGTCCGCAAGGAGTTCAAGAAGGCCCGGGTGACCTTCGACCCGGTGATCTCCTGCCACCACAACTACGTGGCGGAGGAGCGGTACGAGGGCATGGACCTGCTGGTCACGCGGAAGGGCGCGATCCGGGCGGGGAGCGGGGACTTCGGGATCATCCCGGGTTCCATGGGCACGGGTTCGTACATCGTGAAGGGGCTCGGGAACGCGGCGTCGTTCAACTCGGCCTCGCACGGGGCGGGCCGGCGCATGAGCCGTAACGCGGCGAAGCGGCGCTTCTCGACCCAGGACCTGGAGGAGCAGACACGGGGCGTGGAGTGCCGGAAGGACTCCGGTGTCGTGGACGAGATCCCGGCGGCGTACAAGCCGATCGAGCAGGTCATCGATCAGCAGCGGGACCTCGTGGAGGTCGTGGCGAAGCTGAAGCAGGTGGTCTGCGTCAAGGGCTGAGAGCAACTGACTGAGAGGGCTGAGAGCGACTGAGAGCGGCTGAGAGGGCTGAGCGGCCGGCGGGGGCTGTGCGGGGCCGATGGGGCGGGGGTTCTCCGGCCGGGGCCGCCGTCCCGGCCGGAGAACCCTTGATCACAGCTCGCGGTGGACCTTCGTGTTGGACGCCTGGGCGCGCGGGCGGAGGACCAGGAGGTCGACGTTGACGTGGCTCGGACGGGTGATCGCCCAGGTGATCGTGTCGGCCACGTCGTCGGCGGTGAGGGGTTCCGCGACGCCCTCGTAGACCTTGGCCGCCTTCTCCTCGTTGCCGCGGAAGCGGGTGGTGGCGAACTCCTCGGTCCTGACCATGCCGGGGGCGACCTCGATCACGCGGACCGGGGTGCCGACGATCTCCAGGCGGAGGGTTTCGGCGAGGACGTGGGCGCCGTGCTTGGCGGCCACGTACCCCGCGCCGCCCTCGTACGTGCCGTGGCCGGCCGTGGACGAGAGGACGACCACCGTGCCGTCGCCGCTCGCGGTGAGCGCGGGGAGCAGGGCCTGGGTGAGGTTGAGGGTGCCGATGACGTTCGTCTCGAACATCTGCCGCCAGTCCGCCGGGTCGCCGGTGGCCACGGGGTCGGCGCCGAGCGCGCCGCCCGCGTTGTTGACCAGGACGTTCACGGAGGGGAAGCGGTCCAGCTCGGCGGCGAAGGCGTCGACGGCCGCGCGGTCGGTGACGTCGAGCGCGTACGCGGTGGCCTGGTGGCCCGCGGCGGTGATCTCCGCGGCCAGCGCCTCGATCCGGTCCTTGCGGCGGGCGGTGACGATGACGTGGTGGCCCGCGGCGGCGAGGTGCCGGGCGGTGGCGGCGCCGATGCCGCTGCTCGCTCCGGTGATGACTGCGGTGGGGGTCCCCGTGGCGCTCATGACACAACTCCTCGCGCGTGTGATCGACTCCGGCCAGGATAGGCGGGGCGGGGAGTCGCGGGGAGGGGAGTCGGGTGCGGGGGAGCCGTCGGGAGGTGGGCCGGGAAGGGGCAGTGGCCTCGGGGCGGGTACGCGGGCGTGCGCCGAGCCTGCCATGCGGGTGATGTGGGGCGTGCCGGGCGGGCGAGTGGCCGGGACGACAGTGTGATGATCACTATCTTCCGCTCATGGGTGTCCTGCGAAAAGTGGTGCTGGTACTGGTCTCGGCCGCCACGGCGGTGGTCACGGGCGCGGCTCCGGGTGCCGGAGCGAGCGCGCCGGAGCGGAGCACGGAGGTCGCCGAGGCGGACCTCGCCCATCACGGGCATGTGTCGCTGTCGGGCGGACGGCTCACGGTCCTCCTCGGCTCCGAGAACCACGGGCCGTCCGGGCTGGCCGACGCGACCGTACGGCTCGACTTCTCGGCCCCGGTGGCCCCGGGCCGGGCGCTGCCGTCCACCTGTCTGTGGGGCGGCGACCGTACGGTCCTGTGCCGTACGGGGCAGCTCCGGCCGATCGGGCGGAGCGGCGAAGTGACGCTCGACCTGCGGACGGCCGGCAGGCCGGACGAGATCGTCGTACGGATCGACACGGCCTGGAACGGCGGCGCGGACGACCTCAACCTTGAGAACCACCGGCACCGTGTCCTGGCGCCGGACACCGGGGACCGGTACGCCTTCTGAGGCGGCCGTCCCGCCGGAGGCGGCCCGACGGTCGTTTTGAGGTGACCCGACGGTCCCTCCGGAGCGGCCTGAGGGGCGTTACGCCGCCGCTCCGCCGAACTCGCGCACCGCGTCGTCGACGATGGCCGCCAGACGGGCGTGGTGGGCGCCGCGCCAGTAGACCCGTCCGCAGGCCGAGCAGCGCGCGAAGACGTCGTAGCCGCGCTGGGTGCCGTGCTGGAGCTGTTCCTGGACGGACTCCTTGTCCGCCGGGCCCAGGTCGCCGTTGCAGGCCGTGCAGCGGGTCCAGGGCGCGAGGGCGGGGGCGAAGCGCTGGAGGACGTCCCTGAGCTGGTCGTCCGGCCGGTCGCTGTAGATGTACGCGCCGGCCCAGATCTCACGGCGGCGCAGCAGTCCGCGGTCGCGGGAGAGCATCACCCGGCGTTCGGCGGCGGAGAGCGCGGCCAGGGCCGGGTCGCCCAGGTCCTCGCTCTCGTACGCCGCGTCGACGCCCAGCAGCCGCAGCCGGCGCGCCAGGGTGCCTAGATGGACGTCCAGGAGAAAGCGCAGGGGCGCGCCGGGCACGGTCTGCGGCCGGGGCACGGACCGTACGTCCACGGACTCGCCCGCGGCCGGGATGTGCGAGAAGGGCACCTCGTGGCCGTCGACCAGGAGCGGTCCCGCCTCGGTGAGCGGGATGCCGAGGGACTCGACGGCGTGGCCGAGGGTGGACGAGCCGTCGGTGCGCAGGGCCGTACGTCCCTCGCGGCGCTCGGCCGGGACGAAGAGGCGCAGTTCGGGGGCGAAGGTGATGTGGATTTCCGGTCCGTTCACGCCGTCAGGATGTCACCGCGCGGCCTGTCGGGCCAGGGATTTCCGGGGGGCGGGTGCGGGCGTACGCCGTGGGCGGGACCCCGACCGTCGCCGTGAAGTCGCGGACGAGGTGGGCCTGGTCGCTGTAGCCGAGGTCGGCGGCGAGCGCGGGCCAGTCGACGGCGCCCGACTCCGCGCGCTCCAGGGCCTCGTGGATGCGGTGGCGCAGGATGACCCACTTCGGGCCGACCCCCACGTACTCGGCGAACAGCCGTTGCAGCGAGCGGGCCGAGACGCCTTCCTCGTCGGTGAGGCGGGCGACGCGCCGGATCGTCGGGTCCGTCCTGATCCGGTCGACGAGGGCCATGGCGCGCAGGGCCCGTGGGTCGGGGCGCGGGCCGAGGCCCAGCAGATACGCGTCGAGCGCGGCGACCCGCGCGTCCTCGTCGTCCGGGGCACCCCGTGCGCCGCGGGGGTCCTGGGGGTCCCGGGGCGCCGGGCCCAGGATCGCCGCGAGGTCCGCGTCGCTCGTGGGCAGGACGTCGGCGACCGGGACGCGGCGCCCCGTCCAGTGGGCCACGGGCCGGTGCGGTGCGAAGGGCCGGAAGCCGCCGGGGCGGAACTGGGTGCCGCAGACCCGGCCGCGGCCCGCGAGCTTCTGGGCGAACAGCTCCAGGCCGATGCCCGCGACCTCGCCGAAGGGCGCGGCGGTGCCGTACCGCTGGAACACCACGTTCACCGAGGGGTGCGGCACCACGTGGGAGACGTACGGCTGGTCCAGGTCCCAGTCGATCAGCCAGTAGTGCTCCAGGTACGGCCGCAGCGCGGGGGCGGGCTCGCGGCGGCGGAACCGTACGCGCGCGAAGAGGCCGGGGGCGTCGACGATGCCCCGGGTGTCACGTCGCGGACCAGCCATGACCGGATCCTATGTCGCGTCTGTTCGGGTGTCCCGTGGTCGGGTGTCGCGTTTGTTCAAGACGCGCGGCTGCGCCGTTTCTACGGTCGGAGCCATGAACGACAAGACCGAGACCGAGACCGGTACCAGGATCAGCACACTGTTGAGGACGGCGGCCGGCCGTGCCGTCCCCGTCGTCCGGGGCATCCGCGACGACCAGCTCGGCGCGCCGACGCCGTGCGCCGCGTACGACGTCCACGCCCTCGCGGACCATCTCTTCCAGGTCGTCGTGAACTTCCAGGCGCTCGCCGCGAAGCGGGACGCCGACTTCGGCGCCGCTCCCGAACATCTCACGGGGGAGTGGCGCGAGCGGTTCGCGCAGGAGACGGCGCGGCTCGTGGCGGCGTGGGACGCGCCGGGCGCCGAGGAGGGCACGTCGGGGGCGATGGGGCTGCCGGCCAGGACGGTCGGGTCGATGGTGCTCGGGGATCTGACCGTGCACGCGTGGGACCTGGCGCGGGCGACGGGGCTGCCGTACGAGCCGGACGCGGCGCTCGTCGGGGTGCTGCTGGCGGAGTTCGGGGCGCTGGCGCCGACGGCCCGGCGGATGGGGGTGTTCGGGGATCCGGTGGCGGTGGCGCCGGACGCCGCCCCGTTCGATGTGCTGCTGGCGCTGACGGGTCGCGACCCGGGCTGGACGCCGCGGCCGTAAGTCCCCCCGGGGCGTGCGGGCCTGGGGCCGTGGGGGCTGCGGGCGGCGGCGAGGATTCGACGTTCCCAGGGCGGGCACACGTTCCGCGAGTACCGCTTTCGGCGGTAAGTGGGCGAACGAGGAGGGGACATGGAGATTTCCGGCATTTTCGTTGCCATCGTCGTCGGCATCGTCATCGGCGTGCTCGGGCGGCTCGTGGTGCCTGGGCGCCAGCGCATCGGGGTGCTGTGGACCATCGGCGTCGGTATCGTCGCCGCGCTGGTCGGTACGTTTGTCGCGGCGGCGTTCGGCGTCGCGGACACCAAGGGCTTCGACTGGATCGAGTTGATCATCCAGGTCGGCCTGGCGGCCGTGGGCGTGGCCGCGCTGGACCGCGCCAAGGGCCGCGGCTGACCCTCAGATTTCCTGCCCGGCGGCCTCTTCGCCGGCGAGCGGACGGCCGCCGAGCAGGTTCCAGCGGCCGTCCCGCCCGGTGAACTCGGTGGCGGTCAGCGGCCGTACGTCGAACCGCCAGAACGCGCCGGCGGGTGCGCCGAGGGCGTGGACGGCCGCGGCGCGGACGATGTCCGGTTCGGCCACGGCGACCACGCGGGGCTCGTCGGGGCTCAGTGTGTCGAGCCACCGGCCGACCCGGGCGTTGAGCGTGAGCAGGGACTCCCCGCCGTGCGGCGCGGCGGCGGGGTCGGTGAGCCAGGCGCCCACCTCCCGCGGTTCCGCGGCGGCGACCTCGTCGAGGGTCCTGCCCCGCCAGCGGCCCATCGCCCAGGGCGCGAGGTCCGGCAGCGGCCGGGCGTCCAGGCCGAGCAGGCCGGCGGTCGTACGGCAGCGGGGCGAGGGCGAGACGTACAGGGCGGCGGTACGGGCGGTGCGGAGGAAGTCCTCCCGTACGGCCTCGGTCCGGCGCACCCCGGCGGCGTCGACGGCGCGGCTGTCCACGGCGCTGTCCGTTCCGGAGCTGTCCTCGGCGGTGTCCGGTCCGGGGCTGTTCCCGGGTGCCTCGGGGTCTGGGCCTTCCGGCGGTTCCTCGCCGAAGCGGGCCGCGCGCAGGGCCGGTCCCATGGCGGGTGAGATGAGCAGCACGCGGATCGTCATGAGAAGGGCCCCCTTGGCCCGTCTGCCGGTTCGCGGTACCTTCACGTCGATATCCACGACGGCGAGACGGAAGTCCGGTGAGATTCCGGCACGGTCGCGCCACTGTATGCCGGGGTACCGGCCGCGTGCCATGCGGCGGGGGCCCGGTGAGTCAGACCCGAAGGCCGTCGTTCGAGCTCCATGCAACGGGACGCGAGTTCCCCAAGGAGGATGTGCCGTGGCTTCGTCCATAGCGTCTACGACCGGGGCCGTCGCGCCCACCTCGTCCACCGCCGCCGTACCGGCTCCGCTGCCGCTGCGCGCCGTTCTGCCGTGGGCGGTCTTCGTCGGCACCCTGATGCTGGTGCTGCTCTACTTCGTCGGCGCCGAACAGGGCGCCACCTCGGTGATCTCCGGCGCCGGAGTGCACGAGTGGGTGCACGACGGCCGTCATCTGCTCGGTTTCCCCTGCCACTGACCTGACGGCGATCACGGAGCACGGAGAGTACGGAGATATACGCGCATGCATGCCTCCACCGTCAGAATCCTCCTGGTCCGCGGCATGGTCGCGGGCGTGCTGGCCGGGCTGTTCGCCTTCGCGCTGGCCTACTTCGCGGGTGAGCCGTCCGTACGGGACTCCATCGCGCAGGAGGAGAGCAGGTCCGCCCCGGCGCATCAACACGGCGCGGCGGGGGACTCCGCCGCGCCCGAGGAGGAGGAAGAGGAACTGGTCAGCAGGCCCGTCCAGTCGACGTTCGGACTTGCCACCGGCGTACTGGTGTACGGCGTGGCCCTGGGCGGTATCGCCTCGCTGGTCTTCGCCGTGAGCCTGGGCAGGATCGGCCGGTTCGGGCCACGGGCGACCGCTGCGCTGGTCGCGGGCGCCGCCTTCACCACCGTCTATCTGGTGCCGTTCCTGAAGTATCCGGCGGCGCCGCCCGCCGTCGGCAACCCCGACACCATCGGCAGACGCACCACGCTCTTCTTCCTGATGATCCTGCTCAGCGTGTTGCTGGCGGTCGTCGCCGTCATCGCGGGCCGGCGGCTGGCGCCGCGGCTCGGCAACTGGAACGCGTCGCTCGCCGCCGGTGGCGGTTACGTGGCCGTGGTGGCCGTCGCCTGTCTGGTGCTGCCCGCCAACACCGACGCCGTTCCCGCGTCCTTCCCCGCCGCGCTGCTCTGGGAGTTCAGGCTCGCGTCGCTGGGGGTGCAGGCGCTGCTGTGGACGGCCTTCGGGCTGATCTTCGGCGCGCTGGCCGAGCGGGCGCTCCGGCCGGGGGTGGCTGCCGCCTCCGCCTCCGCCTCCGATGCCGTGCCGGCCGCCGCCGGGGCCGTGGGGGAGGTCACTCGCTGACGCCCACGACGTGGCGTACCGTCTCCGGCGCCGCCATGAAGTCGAGCATGGCGCGGGCGACATCGGCGCGGGCGATGCGGTTGCCGGGCGGGCCCGCGTCGATCGCGTGCCGGTAGATGCCCCGGCCCGCGCCGTTCGTCAGCCGGGGCGGCCGTACCGACGTCCAGTCGAGATCGCTGTCGGCCAGGGTCCGTTCCATCAGCTCCAGATCGGTGTACACCTCCCTGAGGAGCGCCCACATCATGGGTGTGATCACCCGGTGCGCGAGCCAGGTCTGGGCCACGCCCGTACGGTTCAGCGGCGCCGCGCTCACCACGACGAGCCGCCGCACCCCGGCCGCCGACATCGCCTCGACCGTCGCCCGCGCCGAGGTGGACGCGGGCCTGGCCGGGTCGTGGCGGGCGGCGGGGCCCACCCCGGAGAGCACGGTGTCGGCCCCTTCGACGACCTCCCCCACCGAGGCGGCGTCGAGGGCGTCCGCCCGGACGACCGTCAGGTTCTCGTCCGCGAGGCCTATCCGCGCCGGGTCCCGTACACCCGCCTTCACCTTGTGGCGGTCCGCCAGGGCGTGGACGACGATCTGCCGCCCGACACCACCGGTGGCGCCGAGCACCGCGAGATTCATGGCCTTTCCCTTCCGCTGCTCTGTGATCCGTTCCGCACGGGGACCGATCCGTTCCGTATGTGGGCCCCTACCCGAGTGAGTGAACGCTCACTCACTCGATGAAACGAAATCAGTACGATCCCTGCCATGGACGCCATGGATGAAGAAGCCGCCTCCCCGCCGCCCCTGACCGGTGGCGCCCTGACCCGCTCGCGGATCCTTGACGCGGCGGCGCACCTGATGGGCAGCGTCGGGTTGACCCGTACGACGACCAAGCAGATCGCGCGCGAGGCCGGCTGCTCGGAGGCGACGCTCTACAAGCACTTCCGCGGCCAGGAGGAGATCTTCGTCCGCGTCCTGCACGAGCGCGCCCCGCGCTTCACGGACGCGCTGGCGCGGCTGCCCGGGCGCGTCGGCACGGGGGAGGTGGCCGGGAATCTGGAGGAGGTGGCCCGGGTGGCGGTCCTCTTCTACCGGCGCTCCTTGCCGATGGCGGCCTCGCTCTTCGCCAGTCCCGGCCTGCTCGTGGCCCACCGCGCCAAGCTCGACCTCACCGGCGCGGGCCCGCAGGAGGCGACCCACTGCCTGGCAGGTTATCTGCGCGCGGAACAGGAACGCGGCCGGGTGTCGGCGGGCATCGACCCCGACGCCGCGGCGATGCTCCTGATCGGCGCCTGCTTCCACCGGGCATTCCTCGACCTGTTCTTCGCCCCGGACCCCCCGGAGGGCGTGGTGCGCCCGGCGGACGAGGCGGAGTTCGCGCGGGAGACGGTACGGGCGCTGCTGGCGGGCATCGCGCCGTCCGGACCGGAGCAGCGGCCGGGGCCGGGGTTGGAGTTGGGGCCGGGGGCACCCGTCGCGGGGCCGCAGGCGGGCGGACAGTAGAGTGCGAGGCCGGTCTTCTCCCAGTTCAGAGGTGTACGGCAGTGAGTGTCCCGCCCCCTGATTCCGCCTCGCGTACACCGGTGACCGTGGTCGGGATCGGCGCCGACGGCTGGGCCGGGTTGTCCGGCGAGGCGCGGGAGGCGCTGCGCCGCGCGGACGTGGTGATCGGCGGGGACCGGCAGCTCGGCCTGCTGCCGGCCGGCGAGTGCCAGGGGGAGCGGGTGGCGTGGCCCTCACCGCTGCGCCCCGCCGTGCCCGGACTGCTCGCCACGCACGCCGGGCGCCGGATCGCGGTGCTGGCCAGCGGGGACCCGATGTTCTACGGGATCGGGCGCGCGCTCGGTGAGGTCGTCGGAGCCGCCGCGCTGCGCGTGGTGCCGCATCCCTCGTCCGTCTCGTACGCCTGTGCCCGGCTCGGCTGGCCGGTGGAGGACGCGGAGGTCGTCACGCTCGTCGGCCGTCCCACCGACCGCCTCACCGCCGCGCTGCACGACGGCCGCCGGGTGCTCGTGCTCAGCGCGGGGGCCGCGACGCCCGCCGAGGTGGCGGCGCTGCTCCGCGCGCGCGGCTACGGGCCGAGCCGGATGCACGTACTCGAACAGCTCGGCTCGGACCGGGAGCGGCAGCTCACGTCCACCGCCGACGGGTGGGACCTGCCCGCCGGGGACCCGCTCAACGTCGTGGCGGTCGACTGCCGCCGCGCGCCCGGCGCGCCGCGCCTCGGCGCCGTACCCGGGCTGCCGGACGCGGCGTACGAGCACGACGGCCAGCTCACCAAGCGCCATGTGCGCGCCGCCACGCTGGGCGCGCTGGCGCCCGCGCCGGGGGAGCTGCTGTGGGACGTCGGCGGCGGGTCCGGTTCGATCGCGGTCGAGTGGCTGCGTACGCACCCGTCCTGCCGGGCGGTGTCGGTGGAACGCGATCCGGCGCGCGCCGAGCGCATCGGCCGTAACGCGCGGGCGCTCGGCGTCCCCGGGCTGCGTGTCGCCGTCGGCGCGGCGCCCGGCGCGCTGGCCGGACTGCCCGTGCCCGACGCGGTGTTCATCGGCGGCGGGCTGACCGCGCCGGGGCTGCTCGACGCGTGCTGGGACGCGCTGCCCGTGGGCGGCCGGCTGGTCGCGAACACGGTGACGCTGGAGTCCGAGGCGCTGCTGGCCGAGTGGTACAAGCGGCTCGGCGGGGAGCTGGTACGGCTGGCGGTCGCGCACGCGGTGCCGGTCGGCGGCTTCACGGGGTGGCGGCAGGCGATGCCGGTCACGCAGTGGGCGGTCACGAAGACCGAAGGATCGGCCTCAGGATCAGGAGAAGAACGATGACGGTGTACTTCATCGGCGCCGGCCCCGGCGCCGCCGACCTGATCACGGTGCGCGGCGCCCGCAGACTGGCCGAGTGCAGGGTGTGCCTGTACGCGGGCAGTCTCGTCCCGCGCGAGCTGCTGGCCGAGTGCCCGTCGGACGCGCGGCTGATCGACACCGCCAGGATGGACCTCGACGGCATCATCGCCGAACTGGTCAGGGCGCACGGCGAGGGCCACGACGTGGCGCGGCTGCACTCCGGCGACCCGTCCGTCTTCAGCGCCGTCGCCGAGCAGATGCGGCGGCTGGACGCGGCGGGCGTGCCGTACGAAGTGGTGCCGGGCGTACCGGCGTTCGCGGCGGCGGCAGCCGCGCTCAAGCGGGAGCTGACCGTACCGACGGTCGGCCAGACGGTGATCCTGACCCGGATCGCCCAGCGGGCCACCCCGATGCCGGAGGGCGAGGACCTGGCGACGCTGGGGCGCAGCGGAGCGCTGCTGGTGCTGCACCTGGCGGCGCGGTACGTGGACCGGGTGGTGGACGAACTGCTGCCGCACTACGGCGCCGACTGCCCGGCGGCGGTGGTGGCGATGGCGAGCCGCCCCGACGAACTGGTGCTGCGGGGCACGCTGGACGGCATCGCCGCGCAGGTGAAGGCGGCGGGTGTGGTGCGTACGGCGGTGATCATGGTGGGCAGGACGCTGGGCGCGGAGCAGTTCAGGGACAGCCACCTGTACTCGCCGGACCGGGACCGGGACGGCCTCGGGGACGGCGGCCACGCGTGCGCGCAGGGCTGACCCCGTGAGCCGCAGGCCGTAAATCGCCAGCCGTCGGCGGTAAGTCGTGAACAGGGGTACGGCGGGACACGGAGCGCGCGTCCGTGTCCTGCCGTCACCGGCTTCCGCCGGCGCCTGATCACTTCTTGGGCGGAGTGGTCTTCAGCCGCCGGGCGATCCGGTCGCGCATGCCGGGCATCCCGAACCCCTTGGGGTCGATCTTGTCGTTCGACCATTCGAGATGGCCGATGACGCTGAGCGCGCTCCACCCGTGCGCCCGGCAGAGCGCCGCGCTCACCCGCTCGACCGCGTCGAGCTGCGCCTGGGGCCACGGGTCCTTCCCGTTGCCGAGGTTGACGCACTCGAAGCCGTAGAAGCGGGCGTTGCCGTCCTCGCCGCCGGTGTTGCCCTGGGTGGGCCTGGGCGGCCGGTCGCCGTAGTCCTCCGCGATCACGCGCGCGAGCACCTTCGGGTCGCCGCCCCCGGCGTGGTTCGTCCGGCCGTGGCCGACGAGGTGGACGACACCGGTCTTGTCGATGACGCCGTGGCACAGCGGCCCCGGCAGGGCGGTGTACCCGTCCCGGCAGAGCGCCACGGTGCCCGTGGTGCCGGAGGTGACGGTGTGGTGGACCATCACTCCGTTGACCGGGCCCCAGGGGCCCTTGTGGTTGCGGTTGTGCGTACGCCAGTCGCCGACCTCTTCGACCTTCACGCCCTCGGCGCGCAGGGCCGCGAGGAAGGCCGAGGCGGACAGTGGTGCTGCCATGGGATTCCTTCCTTTCCGTCGTGGTGCACGTGGTGTACGTGGTGTACGTGGCCGTGCGGGGCCGTGTTCACCAGGACGGGTCGCGGCCGTTCCCGTAGCCGCCGTTCCTCTCGCGGTCCTCGAAGTGCAGGCGCGGACCGGTCACGTTGCCGAGGACCGCCCGGTGCGTCCGACGGGCCGTGCGCCCTCACCGCTCGCTGCGCCCCACCACCGCCCCCGCCCGGTCGATGCAGATCACGTCCACCGCCACCGGCGCACCCCGCAGCACCGCCAGCGCCTCCGACCTGGCCCGTACCGCCACCGCGTCGCCCAGTTCGACGCCCTCCGCCTCGCACAGGCGCAGCGCCTCCAGGCCCGTGTTGGACTCCGCGACCCGAGCCGCCAGTGCCGCGTCCGCGCCCGCCGCGGCGGCCAGTTCCGCCAGGAACGCCTTGTTCACCTGAGAGCGCGCCGAATGCAGGTCGAGATGGCCCGCCGCCAGTTTCGAGAGCTTCGCGAAGCCGCCGCAGAGCGTCAGCCGGTCGACCGGATGGCGCCGGATGTACTTGAGGACCGCCCCCGCGAAGTCGCCCATGTCCAGCAGCGCGTCCTCCGGCAGCCCGTGGACGGCCCGGACCGTCTTCTCCGAGGTCGAGCCCGTGCACCCCGCCACATGTGTACGGCCCGCCGCGCGCGCCACGTCCACGCCCCGCCGGATCGAGTCGATCCACGCCGAGCAGGAGTACGGGACGACCACCCCCGTCGTGCCGAGGATGGACAGGCCGCCCAGGATGCCCAGGCGCGGGTTCCAGGTCGAGCGGGCGATCTCCTCGCCGTCGTCCACGGAGACCGTGATCTCCACGTCGCCCGTGCCGCCGTACCGCCCCGCCACCTCCGCCACATGCGCGCGCATGAGCTGACGCGGGACCGGGTTGATCGCCGGTTCGCCGACCTCCAGGGGCAGCCCGGGGCGCGTCACCGTACCCACGCCGGGGCCGGCCAGGAAGACGACGCCCGTGCCCGGCGGGAGCAGCCGTACCGTCGCGCGGACCAGGGCGCCGTGTGTGACGTCCGGGTCGTCGCCCGCGTCCTTGACCACACCCACCGTGGCCGCCCCGGCGGACCGCTCCTCCGTGGCCAGCGCGAACGCCGGGGTGTGGCCCTTCGGCAGCGTGATCGTGACCGGGTCGGGGAAGTCGCCGGTCAGCAGGGCGGTGTACGCGGCCGTCGTCGCAGCCGTCGCGCAGGCGCCGGTCGTCCAGCCGGAGCGCAGACCGGTGTGCTTGAGTTGGGCGCTGCGCCCGCCCGCGCCCGTATCGACACCCGTACCCGTACCTGTTTCCCGCTCAGTCATGGAGAGACCCGTTGTCCTTGCACGTGCTCATCCTCGGGGGGACCACCGAGGGGCGCCGCCTCGCGGGGCTGCTGGACGACCGGCCCGACCCGCGACCGCGCGTGACGACGTCCCTCGCCGGGCGCGTCGCCCGGCCCGTGCTGCCGCCGGGCGAGGTGCGCGTCGGCGGGTTCGGCGGGGCCGAAGGGCTGGCGCGCTGGCTGCGCGAGCACCGCGTGGACGCGCTCGTCGACGCCACCCATCCCTTCGCCGCGACGATCAGCCGGAACGCGGCCCGCGCCGCCGCCACCGCCCGGGTCCCCCTGCTGGCGCTGCGCCGCCCCTCCTGGGTGCCCGTGCCGGGCGACGACTGGCGGACGGCCGGCTCCCTGGCGGAGGCCGCCGAGGCGCTGCGCGGGCTCGGCGGGCCCCGCAGGGTCTTCCTCACCACCGGGCGGATGGGGCTCGCCGCCTTCGCGGGCCCGGAACTCGACGCCCACTGGTTCCTCGTACGGTCCGTCGACGCCCCGGAACCGCCGTACCCCGCCCGTACGGAGACCCTGCTCGACCGGGGGCCGTTCACCCTCGACGGGGAGCGGGACATCCTGCGCCGGCACCGGATCGATGTCGTCGTGACCAAGGACAGCGGCGGCTCGGCCACCGCGCCCAAGCTCACCGCCGCCCGTGAGGCGGGGATTCCGGTCGTGGTGGTGCGACGGCCGCCCGTCCGGGAGGGGGTGGCCGTCGCGGAGACCGTCGAGGAGGCGGTGGCGTGGGTGGCTCACTTCGCGGAGGAGGATTCCGAAGCGGATGCCGAGGCGGAGCCCGAGGCGGGGCCCGACGTGGATTCCGACGTGGATTCCGACGCGGGATCCGAGGCGGGTTCTGAGAGGGGAGAGGGTTCCGGGTAGCGCCTCGGCGTCCAGACGATCTCCTCGCCGCCGCCCTCGTCGGCACCCCGCCGTGCGGTCACCGTCTGCGAGGACCCGACGATCAGGATCGTGCGCATGTCCACCTGCGCCGGGTCCAGCTCCGCCAGCCGTACGATCCGTACGCTCTCCTCCGCCCCGCCCACATCGCGGCCCAGCACGACCGGGGTGTCCGGGGCGCGGTGCTCCAGCAGCAGTTCGCGGGCCTTGCCGACCTGCCAGTTCCGGCTGGCCGAGCCCGGGTTGTAGAGCGCGAGCACCAGGTCCGCCGCCGCTGCCGCGCGCAGCCGCTCCGCGATGACCTCCCACGGCTTGAGGCGGTCGGAGAGCGAGAGCACGGCGTAGTCGTGGCCGAGGGGTGCGCCGGCGCGCGCGGCGGCGGCGTTGGCTGCGGTCACGCCCGGCAGCACCCGTACGGGGATCGCCCGGTACGGGTCGGCCGACGCGACCTCCAGGACGGCCGTGGCCATCGCGAAGACGCCCGGGTCGCCGCCCGATACGACGGCCACGCGGCGGCCCCGCCGCGCCAGGTCGAGGGCGAACTCGGCGCGCTCGGACTCCACCTTGTTGTCGGAGCCGTGCCGCCGCTGGCCGGGGCGGACCGGAACCCGGTCCAGATAGGTGGTGTAGCCGACCAGTTCCTCGGCCGAGGCCAGCGCGCCGCGCGTCTCGGGCGTGAGCCACAGCGGGCCCGCCGGGCCCGTACCCACGACCACCACCTCGCCGGAGCCGGCCGGTGCGGGAGCGTCGGCGTCGGGGGAGGCGGAGGGGACCCGGCCCACGCGGCTCGGCAGCACCGCCACCGAGAAGTACGGCACCGAGTCCGGGTCCGTGTCCGCCAGCGCGCCCGTGCGCTCCCCGCTCATCGTCGCGCGCTCCACGTACCGCGCGTCCGCCAGCCGCCCCGCCCGCTCGATCGACCGCCGTACGGCCGGGAACGTCCGGCCCAGCTTCATCACGACCGCCGAGTCCGCCGAGGCCAGCCGGGCCGTCAGCTCCTCCTCGGGCAGGGTGCCCGGCAGGACCGTCAGCACCTCCTCGCCCTCGACGAGCGGGGTGCCGAGCCGCGCGGCGGCGGCGCTGACCGACGTCACCCCGGGGATGACCTCGGTCGGATAGCGGTCGGCCAGCCGCTTGTGCATGTGCATGTACGAGCCGTAGAAGAGCGGGTCGCCCTCCGCGAGTACCGCGACCGTGCGCCCCGCGTCGAGATGGACGGCGAGCCGGGCGGCGGACTCCGTGTAGAACTCGTCCATCGCGCCCTGGTAGCCGCCCGGATGGTCGGTGGTGCCGGTGGTGACCGGGTAGACCAGCGGCTCCTCGATGTGGTCGGCGCGCAGGTGCGCGGCGGCTATGGAGCGCGCTATGGAGCGGCCGTGGCGGGCGCTGTGGTACGCGACCACATCCGCCTCGGCGATGACCTGGACCGCCCGTACGGTCATCAGGGAGGGGTCGCCGGGGCCGAGGCCGACGCCGTACAGCCGGCCGGTGCGGAGGCCACCGGTCGCGGCCGTCCCGTCTGCGGTGGCCGTCCCGTCCGTGGTGGTTGTCGTGGCCGTGGTGTTCTCGGTCATTCCACTTCGCTCGCGATCGCGTTGATGGCCGCCGCCGCGAGGGCGCTGCCGCCGCGCCGTCCCCGTACGACCAGGTGTTCCAGACCGGCGGGGTGCCCGGCCAGCGCGTCCTTGGACTCCGCCGCGCCGATGAAGCCCACCGGGACGCCGATGACGGCGGCCGGGCGCGGGCCGCCCGCCTCGACCATCTCCAGCAGCCGGAAGAGCGCGGTCGGCGCGTTGCCGACGGCGACGACCGCGCCGTCCAGCCGGTCCCGCCACAGCTCCAGGGCGGCGGCGCTGCGCGTCGTCCCCCACTCGGCGGCGAGGGCCGGCACGGCGGGGTCGGAGAGTGTGCAGACCACGTCGTTGTCGGCGGGCAGCCGCTTGCGCGTGACCCCGCTCGCGACCATCTGCACATCGCACAGGATCGGCGCGCCGGCGCGCAGCGCCTCGCGGGCACGGGCCACCACGCCGGGGGTGAAGGCCAGGTCGCGCACGAGGTCGACCATGCCGCAGGCGTGGATCATCCGCACCGCGACCTGGGAGACGTCGGCGGGCAGCCCGGCGAGATCCGCCTCGGCGCGGATCGTGGCGAACGACTGGCGGTATATCGCCGCGCCGTCCTTCTCGTAGTCGAACACTGTGGTCTCGCTCATCTCGTCACGTCGTCACGGCTGCTTTTTTCTTCAAGTGGTCGTCCGTGGCCGTCCTGTGTGTGCACAGAGACGGTGTAGCGGCCCTCGCCGGTCGCGACCCTGTCGACCCGGTCGCCCTGCGGATGACCGCAGCGCCGCGCGCATCCCGACCAGTACACGGGCAGGTTGTTTCCCTCCCGGCCCCCGCTCCGACTCCCGTCCCGGCCCGCGACCACGGACGCGGCGGCGTCGGCCCGTACGTCCGCGAGCGCCTTGGCGCAGCCGGGCCGCCCGGTGCAGGCGCCGACGCCGAGCCAGGGGGAGCCGGGCTCGGTGACCAGCCCGGCGGTACGGCACCGTACGAGGAGGCCGGCGGCGGCGTCCGGGGCCAGGCCGGGGACGATCACCCCGCGCCAGGGCGTCAGCCGCAGGCCACCGCTCCCGCTCAGCAGGAGACGCCACTGCGCCACGCTCAGCCGGCCGAGCCGGGGGTACGCGGAGAGCGCGACCGTTCCGTCGGGGGAGGGGATCAGTCCGGGGGCCGGGGTCTTCGCCGCCCCCCGCGTGTCCTCCGCCGCGTCCCCCGCGTCCCCCGCCAGGACCTCGATCCCGGCCGCCGTCAGGCGCTCCGCCACCGCTGCCGCCAGACCCAGGGCCGCCCCGGCGGGCAGGTCCCGTACGCGCCAGGCGCCTGTCCCGCTCGCCCGCGCCGCCGTGAGGAAGGTCTCCGCCGCCAGCAGGGCCGCGCGCGGGCCGTCGTCGGCCGGGACGCGTACCGCCCGCTCCGCGTGCGGCGGGTGATTCGCCCCGATCCGTACCGTCGCGGTGCCGTCCCTTCGTGCGAGCAACGTCACATCCGCGTCCAGCGCCGCCACATCGCCCCGGCCGTCGTCCAGCGCGAACAGGTAGCGTCCGGAAAGCTCCGTCGCCGCGTCGCTCGCGCACAGCAGCTCGTCCAGCCGCCGGACCCACAACCCCATGTCCCCCGTGCCGAGTCCGTCGAGTCCGGCCAGCGGCGAGGCGACGATGTTCCGTACCCGCTCGTGCTCCTCGGACGGGAGCAGGCCCGCCTCGTGCAGCAGCGCCGCCAGCTCGCCGCCGCAGCTCGCGCCCAGCCCCCGCAGCTGGACGTTGCCCCGGGATGTGAGGTCCAGGTGACCGTCGCCCAGTCGCTCCGCAGTGTCCGCCAGGACGAGCGCCTGACGGTGCGTCAGCAGGCCTGCGGGCAGCCGGAGTCTGGCCAGGGCGCCGTCGTCGGCGTGGTGCAGCCGCAGCGCGCCGGGGCAGGCGTCCCCCCGTACCCGTACGACGTCCGGGACGCTGTCCCGTACGTACTCGCGTACGGGCTCCCGCGCCGCGCCCCGGAACGGAGCGCGCGCGGTGGCTTCGTCCCGGTTCACGGGTGTTGGCGAGGTGGGCGGCATGGCCGCGAGCATACCCACGTGGTCCTCGCGGCGGACTCACTCGTCCGGGCGCCCTCCCCGCCCGTGACCTCAGCACTTACTATGCAGACGGCGGGCCCGTCAGGCCCGTCACACGCCAGTGACGGCGTCATGGGGAGGAAGCCCGGTGCGAACCCGGCGCGGTCCCGCCACTGTGAACCCGACAGCTCCGGCCGTCGGGTGAGCCAGGAACTCCCGCCGTCCTCCACACCCGCCCGGGGCGCGGACCCCGAGGAAGGCCAGACGCCGCATGCTTCTGCTCCTGTCGACGTCCGACACCGATCTGCTCAGCGCCCGTGCCGCCAACGCGGCGGGGGGCCCGGTCCCGTACCGGTTCGCCAATCCCGCCCGGCTCGCGCTCGACGAACTGCCCGCGCTGCTGGAGGGCGCCGACCTCGTCGTCGTACGGCTCCTCGGCGGTCTGCGCGCCTGGCAGGACGGCATCGACGCGCTCCTAGCCCGGGACATCCCGGTCGTCGTCCTCACCGGTGAACAGGCGCCCGACGCGCAGCTCATGGAGGCGTCCACCGTCCCCATCGGGATCGCCGCCGAGGCGCACGCCTATCTCGCCCACGGCGGACCGGCCAACCTGGACCAGCTCGCGCGGTTCCTCTCCGACACCGTCCTGCTCACCGGCCACGGCTTCGAGCCGCCCGCCGCCGCGCCCACCTGGGGACGGCTGGAGCGCAAGGTCAGGCCGCCGCGCTTCGGCCGCCCCGGCCATTCGGTGACGGAGGTCGCGCCTACGGTCGCGGTCCTCTACTACCGCGCCCACCACATGAGTGGCAACACCGCCTTCGTCGAGACGCTGTGCTCGGCGATCGAGGACGCCTACGCCCGGCCCCTGCCGATCTTCGTCTCGTCCCTGCGCGCGCCCGAGCCGGAGCTGCTGGCCGCCCTGGGCGAGGCCGACGCGATCGTCACCACCGTGCTCGCCGCCGGGGGCACCAAGCCCGCCCAGGCGTCGGCCGGCGGCGACGACGAGGCGTGGGACGCGGGCGCGCTCGCCGCACTCGACGTACCGATCCTCCAGGCCCTCTGCCTCACCAGCAGCCGCGCCGCCTGGGAGGAGAGCGACGAGGGGCTGACGCCGCTCGACGCGGCCTCGCAGGTCGCCGTACCGGAGTTCGACGGGCGGCTGATCACCGTCCCGTTCTCCTTCAAGGAGATCGACGAGGACGGGCTGCCCGCGTACGTACCCGACCCGGAGCGGGCCGCGCGCGTCGCCGGGATCGCCGTACGCCACGCCGCGCTGTCCTTCCGTACGAACGCCGAGAAGCGCGTCGCGCTGGTCCTCTCCGCGTACCCCACCAAGCACTCCCGCATCGGCAACGCCGTCGGCCTCGACACCCCCGCCAGCGCCGTCGCGCTGCTGCGCCGGCTTCTCGTGGACGGCTACGACTTCGGTACGGAGCCGGTGCCCGGCCTGGAGTCCGGCGACGGCGACGAGCTGATCCGCGCGCTCATCGACGCGGGCGGCCACGACCAGGAATGGCTCACCGAGGAGCAGCTCGCCCGTAACCCCGTCCGCATACCGGCGGCCGACTACCGGCGCTGGTACGCACAGCTCCCCGCCGATCTGCGCGCCTCCGTCGAGCGGCACTGGGGGCCGCCGCCCGGCGAGATGTTCCTCGACCGCAGCCGCGTCGGCGCGGGCGGCGACCCGGACGGCGACATCGTGCTCGCCGCCCTGCGGCGCGGCAATCTGCTGATCCTCATCCAGCCGCCGCGCGGCTTCGGCGAGAACCCGATCGCGATCTACCACGACCCCGATCTGCCGCCCTCGCACCACTACCTGGCCGCGTACCGCTGGATCCAGGCGCCCGACCACGACGGCGGGTTCGGCGCCGACGCCATGATCCACCTGGGCAAGCACGGCAACCTGGAGTGGCTGCCCGGCAAGAACGCCGGGATGTCCGCCTCCTGCGCGCCGGACGCCGCGCTCGGTGACCTGCCGCTGATCTACCCGTTCCTCGTCAACGACCCGGGCGAGGGCACCCAGGCGAAGCGGCGCGTGCACGCCACGCTCGTGGACCACCTCGTACCGCCGATGGCGCGCGCCGAGTCGTACGGCGACATCGCGCGCCTGGAGCAGTTGCTCGACGAGTACGCGGCGATCTCCTCCATGGACCCGGCGAAGCTGCCCGCGATCCGCGCCCAGATCTGGACGCTGATCCAGGCCGCCAAGCTCGACCACGACCTCGGGCTCGAAGCGCGCCCCGACGACGACGGGTTCGACGACTTCCTGCTGCACGTCGACGGCTGGCTCTGCGAGGTCAAGGACGCGCAGATCCGCGACGGGCTCCATGTCCTCGGCGGCGCCCCGGCCGGCGAGGCGCGCGTCAATCTCGTCCTCGCGATCCTGCGCGCCCGGCAGATCTGGGGCGGCACGTCGTCCCTGCCCGGTCTGCGCGAGGCCCTCGGCCTCGACGAGTCGGCCGCCACCCGCACCGCCGCCGACGACGCGGAGGAGCGGGCCCGCGCGCTCGTCCAGGCGATGGAGGACGCGGACTGGGACCCGGCGGCGGTGTCGGGCGTCAGCGACGGCCATTCCACGGCGGTCGTGGACATCCTGGCCTTCGCGGCCCGCGAGGTCGTCCCGCGCCTGGCCGGCACGGTCGACGAGATCGAGAACGTCGTCCACGCCCTGTCCGGCGGTTTCGTCCCGGCGGGCCCGTCCGGCTCCCCGCTGCGTGGCCTCGTCAACGTCCTGCCGACCGGCCGCAACTTCTACTCCGTCGACCCGAAGGCCGTCCCGAGCCGCCTCGCCTGGGAGACCGGGCAGGCCCTCGCGGACTCCCTCCTCACCCGCTACCGCACCGACAACGGCGAGTGGCCGACCTCCGTCGGGCTCTCCCTCTGGGGTACGAGCGCGATGCGCACCTCGGGCGACGACATCGCGGAAGCCCTCGCGCTGCTCGGCGTCCGCCCCGTCTGGGACGACGCCTCCCGCCGGGTCACGGGCCTGGAGCCGGTCCCCCTGGCGGAACTGGACCGCCCCCGTATCGACGTCACCCTGCGCATCAGCGGCTTCTTCCGCGACGCGTTCCCGCACGCGATCGGGCTGCTGGACGACGCGGTACGGCTGGTCGCCGCGCTGGACGAGCCCGCCGAGTCCAACTTCGTCCGCGCCCACGCCCAGGCCGACCTGGCGGAACACGGCGACGAACGGCGCGCCACGACCCGTATCTTCGGCTCCCGGCCCGGCACGTACGGCGCGGGCATCCTCCAGCTCATCGACAGCCGCGACTGGCGCACGGACGCGGACCTCGCCGAGGTCTACACGGTGTGGGGCGGCTACGCGTACGGCCGGGAACTCGACGGGCGCCCGGCGCGCGGCGAGATGGAGACCGCGTACAAGCGCATCGCGGTGGCCGCGAAGAACACCGACACGCGCGAGCACGACATCGCGGACTCGGACGACTACTTCCAGTACCACGGCGGCATGGTCGCCACCGTCCGCGCGCTCAAGGGCACGGCCCCCGAGGCGTACATCGGCGACTCGACCCGCCCGGAGACCGTCCGCACCCGCACCCTGGTCGAGGAGACGTCCCGCGTCTTCCGCGCCCGCGTGGTCAACCCGCGCTGGATCGAGGCGATGCGCCGCCACGGCTACAAGGGCGCGTTCGAACTGGCGGCGACGGTCGACTACCTCTTCGGGTACGACGCGACGACGGGCGTCGTCGCCGACTGGATGTACGACAAGCTCACCGAGACGTACGTCCTGGACCCGGAGAACCGCCAGTTCCTCCAGGAGGCCAACCCCTGGGCCCTGCACGGCATCGCGGAACGCCTCCTGGAGGCGGAGTCGCGCGGCATGTGGGAGAAGCCGGACCCGGGGGTGCTGGACGCGCTGCGGAAGGTGTTCCTGGAGACGGAGGGGGAGCTGGAGGGCGAGGAGGACTGAGGGGGACGCCGCCCGGGGCATCGACAACCCGGGCGGCGCGGTCGGCCCGTGGGGTCGCCCGGGCCGCGCTGTGTGACGCCTCGTGTTCCAGGGTGACATTGGGGGCATATGTGCGGGTGCTTGGGGCGGGCCATTGCGGTGCGCGACGGCTCTACCGTGAGTAGAGTCCACGGTATGAGTGATGACGACACGAGTATCAAGGTGTCCAAGGCGGCCAGGGAGCGTCTGGGCCTGCTGGCCGGCGAGCAGGGCACGACCATCCGCAGTTTGGTGGAGGAGCTTGCCGCGGAGCGGTTCACCAGTGCGGAACTCAGGGAGCGCGGCGAGAAGGCTCGCGCGTATCTGCGTGAGCACATGGGTGTCGAGCTGACCGCGGCCGACGAGGAGAACGGGCAGCGGCTGTTGCACGCCATCGAGGCGCGCGCGACCCGGCACCGTGGCGCCGCTGCGTGATCCCTTTCCTCCTCGATCACACCGCGCTGCTCGCCCTGGGCGCCGGTCATCGGAAGTTGTCCTGGCTCGTGGTGGCGGCGGCCGAGGGGCGGGCGCTCGGCACGTCCCCTCGCTGTGCCTGCTCGCTGCGGAGTCCGACCGCAAGGGCGTCGGCGAGCACGTGGCGAGCCTGCCTGGCCTTGAGGTCGAATCCCTCGATCTGACGGCCGGGCTCGACGCGGGCGCGCTGGTCGGCGGCGGAGCCGACTGGCGGATCTCGCACGCCGTCCATCTTGCCAAGCCGTCGGCGGAATGGCCTGCGGGCCGGACCGTGCTGTCCGTACGCCCGGAGCTGTACGAGGGCACCGGCATCGACCCGATCGACCCCGACGCGATCTGAGCCCCGGGCAGAGCATCGCCCCGGCCAACCCGCTCACGCCCGCCGGGTGTGCCGTTCAGGCGCAGACCGTCACGTCGACTCGGGTCACCGGGTTTTGCGTCGGACGGGTGGCGTCGGGACGAGGCGGATCGCCGTGTTGATCAGGTGGTCGATCGTGTCGCGCGACGGCTTGTCGGTGAGGTCGGTGAGCAGCCGGGCCAGGGCCCTGAGCAGGAAGGGCGAGCCCAGGACACAGCGGTTGAGGACCGGCTGGAAGCCCGAGCGGCTGAAGACGAGGTCGGCGGCGGTGTTGCCGAGGCGGTAGTAGCGCCCCCAGCGGCGGTTCATCTCCACGGGATAGTTGAGCAGCACCCGCTCCCGCTTCGGCCCCTGGGGAAGGGCCAGGGCGAGCGCCGCGCTCCCGGCCGCGACCTCGCCCGCCTCCAGGGCCTGGGCGATGCCCTCGCCGTTCCAGGGGCTGATCATGCCGCCCGAGTCGCCGACCAGGAGGAGCCCCCGGGCGTACAGCGGATGGCGGTTGAAGCCCATGGGCAGCGCCGCGCTCCGCACGGGGCCCTCGGCGTTCTCCTCGCGCAGTCCCCACGCGTACGGGGTGCGGGCCAGCCACTCGTCGAGGGCGGTGCGCAACTCGACCTTCCCGTAACGGTGGTGGGGCAGCGCGCCGAGCCCCACGTTGACCCGGCCGTCGCCCATGGGGAAGATCCAGCCGTATCCGGGCAGGTAACGGTCGGTCCCCGGCAGGCGGAGGTCGGCCCACAGCTCCAGATACTCGTCCTGCGAACGCTCCGGGCTGCGGTAGTAACGACGGGCGGCCGTCGCGATCTGCCGTTTCGCGTCCCGTTCCAGCCCGAGGGCCAGGGCGAGGCGGGCCGAGGCGCCGTCGGCGGCGATGACGATCGGCGCGCGGTAGACGGTCGGCGCCTCCGGTTCCTCCGGCCCCCGGGGTCCCTTGGGTCCGGCCGTCACACCGACGCCGCTGACGCCGGTGACCCGGCCGGCGCGGTCCAGTACGGGATGGGTCACCTTCACCCCGTTGTGCAGCCGTGCTCCGGCGGCTGCCGCGTGCTGGGCCAGGATGTCGTCGAAATCGTGCCGACTCCGGGAGAGACCGAAATCGGGATAACTCCCCAGACTGGGCCATTCGATGTGTACCCGGTGGCTCCCGGCCACCCAGCGCATACCGCGTGACCGCATCCACCCCGGGGCGTTGATGTCGACCCCCATACGGATCAACTGGTGCACCGCCCGTGGGGTCAGACCGTCCCCGCACACCTTCTCCCGGGGGAAGTGGGACTTCTCCAGCAGCAGTACGTCGACGCCCGCCCTGGCCAGGTGATACGCGGCGGACGAGCCCGCCGGGCCCGCGCCCACCACGATCACGTCGGCTTCCGTTTCCCTCAACTCGCTCACCAGGAACCCTCTCTTGGGACGGTCGCCGCCGCACCGAAGTCGCCATTCTTCACGTCATCATGGGTCAGAACGTGCCGGTGCGGAACACGGCCTCGCGGGACGGTGGCCCCGGGACCGGGCGGAGGTGGGGCGCGGACCGGTCGGCGGCCGAGGCGTGTCGGGGCCGGTCCGTTCCATGCCGTACTGGGACGATTCCGGACGGCGCGACGCCCGACAGGCGGGGATGATCCGTTCTGCTCCGTCTTCCTCCGGATACGGAGGGGCGTGGCGCCATCCGCCCCCATTCATCACGTTCCAGGGATGCCGACGTGTTAAGAGTCCTCACCCCCCGCTCCGCTTCCTCCGCCTCTTCCCGAGGGCCGCTGCGCGCCCTGCTCGGCCTGCTGGCCGCGCTGGCCCTGCTGTTCGCCGGGCCCGCCGGGCAGGCTGTCGGCCACGCCACCGGTCCGTCCGCCGGTCTCGCCCAGGCGGCCCAGGCGGCGCCGAAGACCCCGCTGACCGACGCGCAGTGGAACCGGCACGTCGCGAGCGTCCAGCGCAACCTGGACCGGGCCCTGGCCGACGGCCAGGAGACCGCCGTGCGCTACACCGTCGACGGCGACCGTGAACACTGGTTCGCCTCCCGCGTACGCCTCCAGCGCCAGGTCGCCGACGAGCTGTACGCGCGCGGCGCGGCCGTACCGGACGAGGGCCGGGCGATCCTCACCGGCGGGCCGATGGGCGCCGGGAAGACCACCGTCCTCACCCGCTACTCCGGTGTCGACCTCTCCCAGTACCTGGTCGTGAGCGCCGACGACGTCAAGGACGTCATGTGCGAGCGCCGCATGATCCCCGCCGCCAGGGGCCTGACCCCGCTGGAGGCCAGCACCCTCGTACAGGAGGAGTCCAAGCTGATCGCCAACATGGTCGCCTCCCGCGCCTACCAGGCACGCAAGAACATCGTCTGGGACTTCTCGATGTCCTCCCGCGGCTCTGTCGAGGGGCGCCTGACGCCCATGCGCACGGCGGGCTACGGCGACATCGCCGCCCTCTTCGTCGACATCCCGGTGGAGATGAGCGTGCAACGCGCCGACCAGCGGCACCGCAAGGGCCACGAGGCGTACCGCAACGGCGAGGGCTGCGGCGGGCGGTACGTACCCCCCGCGCTGATCCGCTCCGGCGCCGACCCGCAATGGGGCAGCGTCAACCGCCGCGCCTTCGAGGAGACCAAGAACCTCTTCGACACCTGGTCCCTCTGGGACTCGGCCGGCGCCACGCCCGCACTGATCGCCTCGGGCCGGGGCAACGCCGTACCGGCTCGATGAGCGAGGTCACCGACCTCCTGACCGCCCTGCGCACCGGCGACATGACGGTGGAGCAGGTTGCGGAACGCTTCCGGCGCCTCGCCTGGCGCCACCCGGCCCCGCCGGACGGACCGACGCCGGCCGATCCGGAACCGCCGCTCCCGGACTCGTTCGAGGAGGTCGTCATGGCGTACTCCCGCCATGAACTGACGGACGAGCAGTATGAGACGCTGCTACGGGCGGCCACCAACAGGGCGCAGAACACACCCGGTTGACGCGTCGCCTCGGCCGACAGGGGCGGGACCCGGTTGACGTCCGGGTCCCGCCCTCTCCCGATCGTCACAGCACCCAGGGCCGCCGCTGAGCACCGCCCTCCCGGGCCCGCCGGGCGCGGCGGTGACGTGCGAGGGTGAGCAGCGCGTCCCACATTTCGGGAGTCTCGGTACGCACGGGTACGGGGTCGAGACCGGGCGCCGGTACGGATACGGGCAGGGGCGACGCCGGTCCTGTACGGCACCCCCGGAAGACACGGCGCGGAAGCCCCCTCACCCCGGCCGCCCGTTCAGGGTGAACCGCGCCCACACACACTTCCCGTACGCCAGCTCCCGGCACCCCCAGTCATCGGCGAGCGCGGCGACGAGCAACAGCCCGCGCCCTCCCTCCTCGTCCTCGGAACAGCGCTCCCGGAGCTGCGGCAGCCTGTCCCGATCGGGGTCGCAGACCTCCAGCACCAGGTCGCCCCAGTCGACATGCAGGGTCACCTCGACCTCGGCGAAGCTCACCCGGCAGTGGCGGACGGCGTTGGTGACGAGTTCCGAGGCGACCAACTCGACATCCGGGGCGAGCTGTTCGAACCCCCACTTCTCCAGGGTCTCCCTGACGCGGGCCCGTACGGCCGGTACGTGCTTCTTGCGCTTCGGGATGCGGAAGGTGTCGCGGAACGGCTCCGCGAAAAGGGTTGTGGGCATGGGTTACCCCCAGGCTGACGCAGGGTCGATGTTGCGCTGTGTGGCGAATTACTGACGGCGCGTTCCGTGAGGCTAGGGCTGCGTATGCGACGTCCGCAACCGTTCCTCGTGCATGCATGCACGAGTCACTCCATCGAGTGACTAGTCATCGCCTGTGGTGAGTTGCAGACTTGGGCGGGTCAGCGAAAGGGGAGAAGGAACATGCCAGCAGGCGGGAAACCGACCGTGCGCAGTCGGCGGCTCGGCACAGCTCTCAGGCAGTACAGGCAGGCTGCGCAGATGGATCAGGCGCAGGCGGCCGAGGTGATCGCGGCATCCCCGGCCAAGATCAGTCGCATGGAGAGCGGGCACGTGTCCTGCCGCGTGATCGATGTCCGGCTGCTGCTGACTGCGTACGGAGTGACAGATGGTGAGCGAGCCGTCCGTCTTGAGGAGTTGGCCAAAGGATCCAACAGGCGTGGGTGGTGGCTCGAACATGCCGCGCACTTGCGTGCGGACTACCTCGACCACATCTCGCTGGAGGACGACGCCACGTACATCCGGGAGTGGCAGCCGGTCACGTTTCCCGGCCTGTTGCAGACGTCTTGCTACGCCGAAGCTGTCACTGCGGCGTCCTTCGACTACATCGCCCCCGAGCGGTCCGAGAAGCTGATCAAAGTGCGTATGGGGCGGCAGGCGAAAATCGGCGAAGGCGGCGCCACCTACGCGGCCATCATCTGGGAGCCGATCATCGCGCATCCCCTGCTCGACGCCGATATCCACCGGGAGCAGTTGGCATACGTCCTGGAGGCAGGGAAACGGAAGAACGTCACCATTCAGGTTCTGCCGTTCACGGCAGGAACGGTAGCCAGCCTGACGTCCGCCTTTGCGGCCTTCAGCTTCGACTCGGAGCCGATCGTGGAGGCTGTGACGCTGGACAACCTCAGGGGTACCTCCGTTCTTGAGGCCGCCGACGACCTGACCGCTTACGCCAACGCGTTCGACCAACTACGATCGGCAGCACTGGCACCCGAGGCGAGCGCGCGGCTCATCCGGGGCGTACTGCGGAGCAGCAAGGGACACACAACGTGACCGTTGACGTCATAGGCCCGTACCGGAAATCTTCGTACTCCGGACCGGAGAACAACTGCGTAGAGGTGGCCCCCACCTCCAACGGTGGCCGCTCCGTACGCGACAGCAAGGACCTCACCAGGCGGCCCCTTGGCTTCGCCCCTGCCCAGTGGCAGATCTTCCTGACTTACGCCAAGGAAGAAGCATCGTGACCTCAGAGGTTGTAGGCCCCTATCGGAAGTCGTCCTATTCGGGCCATGACAGCAACTGCGTAGAGGTGGCCCATACCTTCAACGGTGGCCGCTCCGTACGCGACAGCAAGGACGTGACCCGCCCTTCGCTGCACTTCGCCCCCGCTCAGTGGGCCGCCTTTCTGACCTACGCCAAGGCAGAAGCATCGTGACCCCCGAGGCTGCCGGCCCGTACCGGAAGTCCTCGTACTCGGGCCAGAACAACAACTGCGTAGAGGTGGCCCCCACCTCCGACGGTGGCCGCTCCGTACGCGACAGCAAGGACACGAACCGCCCCTCCCTGCGCTTCGCGCCCGCCCCGTGGCGGGCCTTTCTGCGTAGCTGCTAGCAGAAGCTCCCCATGTCCTCGGCCCGCACCGGGCGTGGCGCGGAGCACGGGGGCATCGTCACAGGTCTGGCGGCGTCCGCACCGTCACCGCGCGCCGGTATACCTGGCGGTTACACGTAAGTGCGGGGCTGTTGATCATCCGGACAGTTTCCTCGGGTAACCTCCGCCCTGGCCACCGATCTCGCAAGGAGCGGTGTGCCCCGCACGAGGCAAGGTGTCGCGGCGGTGTGGACGGAGAGGTGCGACACATGGGTGCCAGCGGTTTCAGCAGCGAGACCAAAACGGAAGGGGCGGACACCGGGAGCGCGTCGGTTTCCGGGCCACGCGGCCTGGAGCCGGGCGCGTCGGCGGAACGGCTGCTCCTGTTCACCGACGCGGTCGCCGCCATCTCCATCACCCTCCTCATCCTGCCGCTGGTCGACCTCGTTCCCGAGGCCGTCTCCGCCCACGAGGCGCCCAGCAAGGTGATCACCGATCACCTCGACCAGATCTGGAGCTTCCTGCTCAGCTTCGTGGTCATCTCGAACATCTGGCTGGAACACCACCGGACCTTCGCGTCGGTCGGGAAGCTGACCCGCCCCCTGATGGTCTGGAACATGGGGTGGCTGCTCGCCGTCGTCGTGCTCCCCCTGCCGACCGAGATGATCGGGGCCTTCGGCCGGGACAGCTTCGTCGCGACGTTCTACTACGCGACGCTCCTGGCCAGCATGGTGTGCAGGTCCGCGATGCTGCGGATCCTCACGACCACGCCGGAACTGCTCAAGGACGACGTCCCCGGGGCACACCGCAGGACCGCGGACCTGTACACCGAGGGCTACCTCAACGTCATCGCCGTGGCCGTCGCGCTGCTGCTGGCTCTGGCGGTGCCCGCGCTCCAGTACTACAGCCTCCTCCTGCTCGTCGTTCCCCGCCGGATCCTGCGCTTCCGCGGCCGGGCCGACGCCCGCTGACGGGACCTCCCCGATCCCCCCGGTCGGACAGGATGCCGGTCATGCCACGTCCTCCCCGGCGGCGCCCCGGAAGGTGGTCAGGAACAGGGCCTCGATCGACTCGTCGTCGAGCCCGGCCAGCCGCGCCTTCGTCAGTCAGCGCCGCAGATCCTTGCGCAGCGGCCCGAGCGCGGCGGGCGGGACCCCGGCCAGGGTGCGCGTCACGAACGTCCCGATGCCGGGCCGGGCGGCGACCAGGCCGTCGTGCTCCAGCTCCCGGTACGCCTTGAGCACGGTGTTCGGATTGATCGCGAGCCGCCCCGCCACGTCCTTGACGGTGGGGAGCTGATCGCCCTCCGCGAGCAGCCCCAGCCGCAGCGCGTGCCGTACCTGCTGGACCAGTTGCTGGTACGGCGAGAGGCCGGACCCGCTGTCCAGGTGGAACTCGATCACTGCTTACTCCAGTTATCTAGTGAGCTAGGACTTTAGACTCCCCGGCAGACGGCCCGTCAAGAGGTGTAGGGACCACGCGTCTTGGGGCGCTCCGCGTCCGCGCCCGGCATTAAGGAAACGTAAAGATTGCCGGGATCCGGCAATGCGCGCACATGCCCCTGTCACACAGAATGGGCGCGGCACAGACGGGGGAAGGACCCTGGTGCCGGGACACGGAAGCGTGTCCCGCGCCGGGGCGATGACGCACGCGGACGCGGATGACGGACATGGACGGCGTGCGCGGACGCGGATGACGTACGCGGATGACGTACATGGACGACGTGTACGGACGCGACGGACGCGGATGACGTACGCAGGGGCGTACGGGACACCTGGGGGGTGGGGACGGATGAACGAGTTCTACGGCGCCGCCCTCGGTTTCCCCGCCGCGCTCTTCGGGGCCGCCCTGCTCGTCGTCGTCGGCTTCTGGCTGCTGGTCGTCGCCGGAGCCGCCGAGCACGACGCCTTCTCCGGGCACATGAACGCCTCGGCCGGCGGCGGGCTCGGGGGAGTCCCGGTCGCCGTGCCCGTGTCGCTGCTGATCGCCACCGCCTGGTTCGCGAGCCTCGCCGGATCGGTGCTGGTGCGCCGCTCCGTGGAGCCCGGCGCCGCCCGTACGCTCTGGTCGGTCGCCGTGCTCGCCGGGGCCCTGCTGATCGCCTGGGGGGTCACCCGGCTCCTCGTACGCCGGTTGCGCGACCTCGTTCCTGAACAGGCGCCGCCGTCCCGGCTGGACTTCATCGGGCTGACCTGCACGATCCGTACCGGTTCCGTCTCCGCCGACTTCGGTCAGGCCGAGGTCGCGGCGGACGACGGCTCGACCGCGCTCGTCCAGGTCAGGCGGGCCGGCACGGACGAGGGCGCGATCCTCGCCGCCGGGTCCACGGGACTGCTGTACGCGTTCGACGCCGAGGGCGAGTTCTTCTGGATCGCCCCGTACGACCCGGCGCTCGACCCGCGTTCCGCCCGCTGACCCTGTGACCGTCGGCGTCCGCCGACCCGGTGACGGCAGGCGTCCGCCGACCGCCACCACCACCGCCTTCGGTCCGGGTGCCGTGCCCCCCTCCGGCGCCCCGGACCGCCACCACCGCCACCACGCCCGCACTCTTTTCGAGGACTCCTCATGGATGCCATCTCCTTGGGCCTCGGCGTGCTCGTCGCCGTCGTTCTGCTCGTCGCCATCGCGCTGTTCCTGGTGGTCAGCCGGCTCTTCCGCAAGGTGGAGCAGGGCCGCGCCCTGATCATCTCCAAGACCAAGAAGGTCGACGTGACCTTCACCGGCGCCGTCGTCCTGCCGGTGCTCCACAAGGCCGAGTACATGGACATCTCGGTGAAGATCATCGAGATCCGCAGAACCGGCCGCGAGGGCCTGATCTGCCAGGACAACATTCGCGCCGACATCCACATCTCGTTCTTCGTCCGCGTCAACAAGACCGTCGAGGACGTCATCAAGGTCGCCCAGGCGATCGGCACCGAGCGGGCCAGCGACAAGGTCGCCATCCAGGAGTTCTTCGCCGCGAAGTTCTCCGAGGCGCTGAAGACGGTCGGCAAGCAGCTCGACTTCGTCGACCTCTACACCAAGCGCGAGGAGTTCCGGGACCGGATCATCCGCGTCATCGGCACGGACCTCAACGGCTACCACCTCGACGACGCCGCCATCGACTTCCTTGAGCAGACCCCGATGACCCAGCTCGACGGCGCGAACATCCTCGACGCCCAGGGCATCCGCAAGATCACCGAGCTGACCGCCGTCGAGCACGTACGCACCAACGAGTTCCAGCGTACGGAGCAGAAGGAGATCACCCGGCAGAACGTCGACGCCCGGGAGACCATCCTGGAGCTGGAACGCCGCCAGGCCGAGGCCGAGATCAAGCAGCACCGCGAGGTGGAGACGCTGCGCGCCCGCGAGGAGGCCGTGACGGCCAAGGTGCAGGAGGAGGAGCGGCTCGGCGCGCAGGCCGCGTACCTCCGTACGGAGGAGCAGCTCGGCGTGCAGCGCGAGAACCAGGCGCGCGAGATCGCCGTGGCGCAGAAGAACCGCGAACGGGTCATCGCCGTCGAGAACGAGCGCATCGAGAAGGACCGCGTCCTGGAGGTCATCGGACGCGAACGTGAGACCGAGCTGAGCCGCATCTCCAAGGACAAGGAGGTCGAGGCGGAGCGCCGCGAGGTGGCCGACGTCATCCGCGAGCGGATCGCCGTGGACCGTACGGTCGCCGAGCAGGAGGAGTCGATCAAGAAGCTCCGGATCGTCGAGGAGGCCGAGCGCACCCGCCAGGCGGTGATCATCGCCGCCGAGGCGGAGGCCCAGGAGAAGCTGGTCAAGGACATCAAGGCCGCCGAGGCGGCCGAGGTCGCCGCCCGCCACCACGCGGCCGAGCAGCTCACGCTCGCCGAGGCGCGGCTGAAGGCCGCCGATCTCGACTCGCAGGCCAAGCTGCGGCTCGCGGAGGGCGTCCAGGCCGAGACGGCGGCGCCCGGGCTCGCGGCGGTCCAGGTCCGCGACAAGGAGGCGGACGTCATCGAGAAGGCGGGCCTCGCGGAGGCCGGCGCCACCGAGGCGCGGCTGCGCGCCGAGGCGGAGGGCGCCAGGCTGAAGGCCCTCGCGGCGGCCGAGGGCGTGCGGGCGCAGGCCACGGCGGAGGCCGCGATGATCGGCGAGAAGCTGAAGGCCGAGGCGGAAGGGCTCACGGAGAAGGCGGCGGCGATGGCCGCGCTGGACGACGCGTCCCGTACGCACGAGGAGTACCGGCTGCGGCTGGCCGCCGACAAGGAGATCCGGCTCGCGGGGCTGGACGTCCAGCGGCAGATCGCGGAGGCGCAGGCCACGATCCTCGCGACCGGTCTGGAGAGCGCCGACATCAACATCGTCGGCGGCGACTCCGTCTTCTTCGACCGGCTCGTCTCGTCGATCTCGCTCGGCAAGAGCGTGGACGGCTTCGTCCAGCACTCCGAGACGGCCCAGGCACTCGCGAAGCCGTGGCTGGACGGTACGGCCAGCTTCCCCGAGGACCTGACGCGGATCCTCGGCTCGGTCTCGACGTCCGATGTGCAGAACCTGACGGTGTCGGCGCTGCTGATGAAGCTGATGAAGTCCGGCGGCAGCGGCGCGCAGGCCGGTCAGCTCGGCCAACTCCTGGAGCAGGCCGACCGGCTGGGCCTCTCCGACACCCCGCTCTCCGCGCTGAAGGGCGCACCGAACGGTGCCCTGAACGGCGCGGTCACGGCCTGAGACCCCGGTCTCGGGGGCGCGCGGGTCCGGAGCTGCCGCACGGGGGTCGGTGGATCCGGATCCGCGCGCCACAACGCGGGCGTACGGAAGAAGCTTGAGGCGCGGGGAGAGTGAGAAGTGAGTCCGATGGAGACCGAGGCCAGGACCGACGCGGGCACGGGCACGCACACCGGCACGGGAGCCGCGCACGCCGGGACCGGCGGGGCGGACACCGGCACGCCCGCCATGGACGCCGGTACGTACGAGGTGCTGCGCGACCGGCTCGGCGCCCAGGCCCGGGAGCTGGCCCACCGGGCCGAGAAGCTGAACTCCCGCCGCGTCGAGGCGTTCGGCTCCACGGAGCTGGCCCTCACCGGCACCGGGCAACTGCGCACCGAGCGGCCCAGCGTCCCCCGCGACCTGGTCGCCGTCGGCGGCGCGCTGCTCCTCGGCCACCACGGGCGGCCGGGCGGCGGCCCCGGGGCGGCGGTCGACGTCGGGGACGTCCTCGCGCTGTACGACCGCGAGCTGAACCCGCTGCCGGCGGACGCCGTCCCCGGACTGCTCGACGACCCGCGCTTCGTACGGGAGTTCGGGGAGCTGTACCGCTACTTCCGCGACGCCCGGCTGCGCCGGCTGCGGTGCGCCGACGGCCGGCTGCTCGCCGTCTTCCAGACCGGCGAGAGTGCCGACGACATCCGCGTGCTGCGCTGGGCGCTCTCCGGTGAGGGCGCGGACACCGTGGTCGAGTTCCTCGACGCGCGCGGCGAGCGCGACCATGTCCTGCCGCCCGCCCACGACTTCACCTGGACGCCGACCACCCGCGAGGACCAGATCCCCGGTGGCCACCCGTATGTCGCCGTCGACGGCGGCCGGTTGCACGTCTCGACCGTCGGCGGCGCCCTCACCGTCAGGGCCGGGGGCGACGACGCCGAGGCGCTGTACACCGAGCCGGTCACCGAACCGCTCCAGTCGCTGGCCGACGCCGAGATCGAGTACGCCAGGGCCGGCACGCTGATCCTGCTGCGCGTCCGCCCGTACAAGGAGGAGACCCCGCGCCATCTCGTCGTCCACCCCGCCACCAGGACGGCCGTGCGGCTCGACTCCCTCGGGCAGGCGTGCCGACGGCTCCCCGAGGACCAGGGGATCATCTTCCCCGGCGGCTACTTCCTCGCCACCGGCGCCCACAAGACCTTCGAACTCGACACCGGGGGAATGGAGTTCGAGCGCGAGGTGCGCTCCCCGAACGGCGAGGACGTGCTGTACGCGTTCCACGACCGTGCCCGGGGCCGGGGCCTGCTCCTCCCGTACAACCTGATCCGCGAGGAGGCAGCGGCCCCGCTGCCCTGCCGCGGCCACGCGCTCTTCGAGGACGGCACCCTCGTCGCCCCGCGCTCCGCCCCGGTGACGGCGGGGGAGACGGAGGAGGCCGCGCGGGTCCACGCCGTCCAGGTCTGGCGGTCGCCGTTCGTCTCCGACACGTACGCCGCCGGGGCCCCCGCCGGGGACGGGCCGCTCACGCGCATCGGCAACGCCGACCTGGTGCGCGGCATCTCCGACTGCCTCTCGCTGGCCCGCTCCGTCACCGACGCCCCCGCCCCCACCGCGCGGGTGTACGGGGCGCTGGTCGCCGCCTGTGTGCGCGCCGCCGACGCGTACCACTGGCTGGGCGACCCGGACGTGGGCGATCTGCGCGAGCCGCTGGCCGGGGTGCGGGCCACGGCCGGGCAGGTGCTCGCCGAGTTCGAGACGGTGACGACGCTGACGCGGCAGGCGGCCGAGGCGTTCGCGGAGTCCGCCGCCGGGATCGCCGCGCTGGTGCGCAGGGCGCGCGGCGAGGCGCCCCGCACGGCCGCCGGATGGGTGGAACGGCTCACCGAACTCCGCCACGCCCACGGCCACTTGCTGACGTTGAAGGAGCGGCGGTACGCGGACACCGAGGCCGTCGACGCGCTCGCCGCGGAACTGACCGGGGACCTCACGTCGTTCGCCCAGCGCGCGGTGGGGTTCCTGCGGGGCGAGGACGCCTTCGCCGGATACCACGAGGAGACCGGGCGGCTGACGGCCGGGGGAGACGCCCTCGCCACCGTCGCGGAGGCGGCCCCCGTCACCGCGCGCCTGGACGAACTGGCCGCCGGGCTGCGGACGGTCACCGAGGTCGTGGCCGGACTGGAGATCGGCGACGCCACCGTACGCACGTCCATCCTGGAGCGGATCGCCGAGGTGCTGGGCGGCGTCAACACCGCCCGCGCCACGCTCGACGCACGCCGCAGGGAACTCCTCGCCCATGAGGGCCGGGCCGAATTCGCCGCTGAGAAATCCCTGTTGGGCCAGGCGGTCACGGGTGCGATGGCCGTGGCCGACACCCCCGACGCCTGCGACGAGCAGATGGCGGGGCTGCTGCTGCGGCTGGAGGACCTGGAGGCGCGGTTCGCGGAGTCCGACGACTTCCTCACGGAGCTGGCCACCCGGCGCACCGAGGTCCACGACGCCTTCGCCGCCCGCAAGCAGAGCCTCCAGGACGCGCGGGCCCGGCGGGCGGAGCGGCTGGGCGGATCCGCGCACCGCGTGCTGGAGACCATCGCCCGCCGGGCCGCGACGCTCGGCTCGGCGGACGCGATCAGCACGTACTTCGCCTCCGACCCGATGGCCGCCAAGATCCGCCGTACGGTCGCGGAGCTGCGTGAACTGGGCGACAGCGTACGGGCGGGCGAGCTGGAGGGGCGGCTCAAGGCCGCGCGGCAGGAGGCGGCGCGCGCCCTGCGCGACCGGACCGACCTGTACGCGGACGGCGGCGCCCTGATCCGCCTGGGGCGCCACCGCTTCGAGGTGAACACCCAGCCGCTGGAGCTGACCCTCGTACCGGACGGGCAGGGCGGCGGCGCGGGCCCGGACGGAGCCGCCGGCCCGGACGGCGGGGGGCTGGCCTTCGCCCTCACCGGGACCGACTACCGCGCGCCCGTCACGGACCCGGGGTTCGCGGCCACCCGCGCCTACTGGACGCAGACGCTGCCCTCGGAGTCGGCGGACGTCTACCGGGGCGAGTACCTGGCGGCGCGGCTGCTGGCCGAGCACGGCCCGGAAGGCCTGCCGGAACCGGATCAACTGCTCGCCTTCGTACGGAAGTCGGCGGAGTCGGCGTACGACGAGGGGTACGAGCGGGGCGTCCACGACCACGACGCCACGCTGATCCTCGGCGCCCTGCTGCGGCTGCGCGCCGGGGCCGGACTGCTGCGCTTCCCGCCCGGGGCCCGCGCCGCCGCCCAGCTCTTCTGGGCGCACGGCACGACGCGGGAGGCGCGGGAGGCCTGGACACGGCGCGCGGTCTCGATGGCGCGGGCCCGCGCGGCCTTCGGCCTCGCGCCCGCGATCGCGGCGCTCCAGGCCGAACTGGCCGGCGTCCTGGCCCCGTACGGCGGTGGCGCGCTGAGCGCCGCGTACCTCTTCGAGGAGCTGACCGGCGGCCCGGAGGGCTTCGTCACGGGCGCGGGGGCCCGGGCGCTGCTCGCCGCGTTCCGCCGGGCGGTCGGGACGTCCGCGTACGACGACGATCTCGCCGGTCTGGGGGAGGAGGACCTTGACACACGGCGCCAGATTGTCGAGAACTGGCTGACGGCATACGTCGAGTCGAACGGCGTCGCCGCAGCTCAGGTGGGCGATGTCCGGGGCGATCTGGCGGAGGCCGTCGCCGTGGAACTCTGCCCCGGCCTCGTCCGCCACGACTCGGCGGCCCCTCTCGGTGAGACCGTGGAGGGCCTGCTGGGCAGCCATCCGAGGATCGAGCGCCGCAGCCTGACCGTACGGATCGATGAACTCCTCACCCGTACGGCCGACTTCCGCGAGCGCGTGGCCCCCGGCTTCCGGGACTACCAGCGCCGGCGCGGCGCCCTGGTCGCCGCCGAACGGGCCCGGCTGCGGCTGGACGACCACCGGCCGCGCGTCATGTCGTCCTTCGTGCGCAACCGGCTCATCGACGAGGTCTATCTGCCGCTCATCGGGGACAGCCTCGCCAAGCAGCTCGGCACGGCGGGGGAGGCCAGGCGCACCGACTCGCACGGCCTGCTGCTGCTCGTCTCGCCGCCGGGGTACGGCAAGACGACGCTCATGGAGTACGTCGCCGACCGGCTCGGCCTGGTTCTGGTGAAGATCAACGGCCCGGCGCTGGGCCACGCCGTCACCTCGCTCGACCCGGAGCAGGCGCCGGACGCGACCGCGCGCCAGGAGGTCGAGAAGATCAACTTCGCGCTGGAGAGCGGCAACAACACCCTCCTTTACCTTGACGACATCCAGCACACCTCGCCCGAGCTCCTCCAGCAGTTCATCCCGCTGTGCGATGCGCAGCGCCGGATCGAGGGCGTGCGGGACGGGGAGTCGCGGAGCCACGACCTGCGCGGGAAGCGCTTCGCGGTGTGCATGGCGGGCAATCCGTACACCGAGTCGGGCCACCGCTTCCGGATCCCCGACATGCTCGCCAACCGCGCCGACGTCTGGAATCTGGGCGAGGTGCTGACCGGCAAGGAGGACGTCTTCGCGCTGAGCTTCGTGGAGAACGCCCTCACCGCCCACCCGGTACTGGCCCCGCTCGCCGCCCGTGACCGCGCCGACCTCGACCTTTTCGTACGGCTGGCGGCGGGCGACCCGACGGCGCGCGCCGACCGGCTCGTCCACCCGTACGCGCCCGCCGAGTCGGACCGTATCCTCGCCGTCCTGCGCCATGTGCTGACGGCGCGCGCGACGGTCCTCGCGGTCAACGCGGCGTACATCGCGTCGGCGGGGCGGGCGGAGGCTTCCCGTACGGAGCCGCCGTTCCTGCTCCAGGGCTCGTACCGGAACATGAACAAGATCGTGGCCCGGCTGGACGCGGTGATGAACGACGCCGAGGTGGCCGCCGTCGTCACCGACCACTACGCGGGCGAGGCCCGGACCCTGACGACGGGGGCGGAGGCGAACCTCCTCAAACTCGCGGAGCTGCGCGGCACGTTGGACGCGGAGCAGGCGGAGCGGTGGGCGGCGCTCAAGGCGGCCTCCGTACGGGCGGCGGCGCTCGGCTCCCCGTCCGGCGACCCGCTCGCGCGAGCGGTGGCGGCGCTGGGGGTGCTCGCGGACCGGGTGGGCGCGGTGGAGTCCGCCATCACCCGGGAACGATCACGCGGGAACGATCACAGGGGGCTACGCCCGGTTGACGGAGCGTGCGAGAAGGTTGACGCTTAGCAGCACGGTGTCATGTCGGATGAGCCGATGAGCGTACGGGGAGTGCGGGGGGCGCGGGGGCACCGGGCCGGGGGAAGAGGGGGGATCGGGGGGCGGGGCGGGGCGGAGGCGACATCTCCGCCCCGCCCCGACATGTTGGGCCCCGGAACTTCTGGCAGAACCCCTGTTGAGAGGCGTGCGAGGGCGTCTGGCAGGGGTGGGAAGCGGCCAAAGCGCAGGGGGCGGCGGTCTGTTGCGGCCACGTAAAGGCCCACGTGATCGCTGGCATATGCCGTGAGCCGGGTCGCGGAACCCGGCCTTCTTTCGGACAACGATTCGAGGCGTTACTGACAAGCGCGCCCTCCGCTGAAACGATTTACGGAGCGCCCTTTACGCGTGGCGCCTCTCTGTACACAGCAATTTCTGACGGCATTTCCCGCACGCGGCACCCGCCGGACACCGCGTGTGCCGCACTCCGCACGAGCGCCATCGCACCTGCCGCACCGCGCACGTACCGCACCCCGCACGGGCACCGTCGCCCATGCCGGACAGCGCACGGGCACCGTCGCCCGTACCGCACCCCGTACGGGCACCGTCGCCCGCGCCGGACAGCGCACGCGCGCCCTCGCACCTCTCCTCGCCGGACGGCACATCCAGCCGCCCGGTCCCGTGCCAGCCGGCCGCCTCCGGGCGCCCGGACAGAAGGAGCACCAGGAGTGTCGAACACGCCCCGTCCCACCCCTCGTACGGCCTTCCGCACCTCTTCTCGTACGAACTCCCGCACCGCCAGGACCCGTACGGCGGCGACCGCCGCCCTCGCCCTGGCGGCGCTGGTCGTCACCGCGCTCCCCGCGTCGGCCTCGTCGTCCGCCTCCTTGTCGGGCTCGTCGTCGGGCTCGTCATCCGAGCCGCGAGAGCGCTCCGGCGCGACAGCCGCCGAGCCCAGACCTGGGGCCAGACCCGTGGCCCTCACCCCCGGACAGCGCGCGGACCTCCTCACCTCCGCGACCAGGAAGGGCCCGGGCACGGCCCGTTCCCTCAAGCTGGGGGCCGAGGAGAAGCTGATCCCGAAGGACGTCGCCCAGGACGCCGACGGCACCGTCCACACCCGTTACGGGCGGACGTACGCCGGACTCCCGGTGCTCGGCGGCGACCTGGTCGTCCACCGGAAGCCGGACGCCGCCCTCACCGTCACCCAGGCGCTGGACGCGCCCCTCTCCGTACCGACGACCAAGGCCGCCGTTCCCGCCGCCGAGGCGCGGAAGTCGTCCCTGAAGGCCGCCGCCGACGCGGGTACCGCGAAGGCGGCCTCCGACGGCGCGCCGCGCCAGGTGATCTGGGTGAAGGACGGGGTGTCCACGCTGGCGTGGGAGTCCGTCGTGAAGGGCGTACGGGAGGACGGGGGCCCCACCGCGCTCCACGTCGTCACCGACGCGAAGAGCGGCAAGAAGCTCCAGGAGTTCGACCGGATCCAGGCGGGCGTCGGACACGGGCAGTTCAGCGGCGAGGTCGGGATCGGCAGCGTACGCAACGGCGACGTCTACGAGCTGACCGACACCCAGCGCGGCGGCCACAGGACGTACGACCTGAACGGCGCCACCTCCGGCGACGGCACGCTCGTCACCAGCCCCGACGACGTGTGGGGCGACACGACCGTGGCCAACCGGCAGACGGCGGCCGTGGACGCGGCGTACGGCGCCCAGGTCACCTACGACTTCTACCACGACCAGTTCGGCCGCGACGGCATCGCGGGCGACGGCATCGGCGCCTCCTCCCGCGTCCACTACGGCAACCAAGTGGTCAACGCCTACTGGGACGACGACTGCTTCTGCATGCTGTACGGCGACGGCGCGGGCAACGCCAACCCGCTGACCGCGCTCGACGTCGCCGCCCACGAGATGACGCACGGGGTCACCTCCGCCACCGCCGACCTGTACTACTACAACGGTGAGTCCGGCGGGCTGAACGAGGGCAGCAGCGACATCATGGCCGCCGCCGTGGAGTTCTTCGCCGGCAACCCCCTCGACGTACCCGACTACGAGGTCGGCGAGCGCATCGACATCAACGGCGACGGCACACCGCTGCGGTACATGGACCAGCCCTCCAAGGACGGCATCTCCCAGGACTACTGGAGCCCCCGTACCGAGGGCCTCGACCCGCACTTCTCCTCCGGCGTGGCGAACCACTTCTTCTACCTCCTCGCGGAGGGCAGCGGGAAGAAGACGGTCAACGGGCACGACTACGACAGCCCGACCTACGACGGCGTCGCCGTCCCCGGCCTGGGCCTGCACAACGCCTTCACCGTCTGGTACCGGGCACTGACCCTCTACATGACGAGCACGACGGACTTCGCGGGCGCCCGCGCCGCCACCCTCCAGGCCGCCGAGGACCTGTACGGCCGCTCCAGCGAGGCGTACGAGGCGGTCGGCAACACCTGGGCGGCCGTCAACGTCGGCAACCGCTTCGTCGACCACATCGCCCTGACGCCGCCGTCCGCCCAGAAGTCCGCCGTGGGCCAGCCGGCGACCCTCACGGTCGAGGCGGCCACGAGCCGCCCGGGCGGACTCACGTACAGCGCCGCCGGCCTGCCCGCCGGTCTGACGATCGACCCCGCTACGGGCGTGGTCTCCGGCAGTCCCACGGAGGCGGGCGACTTCACCACCGAGATCACCGTCGGCACGGCGGACGGCGGCGGGACGTCGGCGACCGTCCCGTGGACGGTGATCGCCTCCGGGGGCGACTTCTTCGCCAACCCGGGCCGGGTCGCCATCCCGGACGGCGGCGGCCCGGCCGCCGAATCCCCGATCGTCGTCACGGGCCGCGAGGGCAACGCCCCCGCCGACCTCAAGGTGACGGTCGACATCATCCACACCTGGCGCGGCGACCTGGAGATCGACCTGGTCGGCTCGGACGGCTCGGTCCACCGCCTGAAGAACAGCACGAGTTCCGACTCCGCGGACGACGTCCACGCGACGTACACGGTGGACGCGTCGGCGATCACGGCGAACGGCACGTGGAAACTGCGGGTGAGGGACGTGTACCAGGCGGACACGGGCCACATCGACAGTTGGGCGCTGCGCTTCACGAGCTGACGCAACACCCACGCACCATCCCCTTCGGCGGGTCCCCGCCCGCCCGCGGCAACGGACGGGCGGGGACGAGGCCCGGAAGGGTCAGCACATCTTGTGGTCGACCTTGGTGGAGTTGTACGAACAGGTGTCCGCCTTGGTGCCGTTCGCCTTCTTCAGCGTCGCGGTGTCCTTGTCGTTGTTCCACACGTAGGCCGCGCGGTTCTGGTAGCGGTTGGCGGCCGTGTCCTTCCCCTTGCCGGTGCGTACGGTCACCGTCCTGCCCTTGCCTAGGCTGTACGTACCGAAGACGTACTTGTGGTTCGCCGCGTCGACGAGGGTCCAGCCCTTCAGGGAGACCGCCGTCGACGTCGTGTTCCTGATCTGCACGTATTCGCCGTTCAGGGACGCGTTGGAGCGGTTGTCCGTGCCCGGCGAGTCGTAATAGATCTTGTACAGGTGCACGGAGCCGGCCGCGGCCTGCGCCTGCGTCGGCAGCAGGACGACCCCGGCGGCGACCGCCAGGGCGGCGGCGGTGAGCGTGCGGGTGCAGCGCATGAGCAATCCCCCATTGATCTCAGGCCGGGCACCCCCCAACGGCAGCCCGGCAGACGCACAGACTATGTCCGCCCACACGTTGTGGTGTGTTTTTCAGGAAATCAGAGACACGCCACGTGTGGGGCCCCACAGAGGAGCTGACGCACAGCGACGCCACGTACGCCACGTATCTCACGTACGCCACGCACAACGACAACAGCGGCGCTCGTCCTGGCCGCACCGGCAGCCACCACACTCCCCGCGACCGCGACGTCCCCCGCCACGCCTCCCGCCCCGGCCCGGTACGACATCCCCAACTGGGCCACCATCGAGGCCCCGCTCACCGTCGACCCGGGCTACCTGGACGGCTGGAGCATCACCATCTGACGTACGTACGCGCCCACCACCACCCCGAAAGCCCGGGCCGGGGCCCGGGATGATCGCGGGTAACCTGCCCCCATGCCCGAGTCGCCCCCCTTCAGCCCCACGGTCACGCTCCTCACGGTGGGCCGGGTGTGGGAGTCCCTGTTCGCCGCGGCCCTGAAGCCGCTCGGGCTGACCACACGCAAGTACGGGCTGCTGGGGCACATCCGCGGCACCCCGGGCATCTCGTTCAGCGAACTGGCCCGGCGCTCACGAATCACGGTGCAGAGCGCGCACGCCGCGGTGGCGACGTTCGTCGAAACCGGGCTCGTCGACGACGGGACCGCGCACGCCGGGTCGGCGTCGAGCCTGCGGGTCACGGCCGAGGGCGAGTCGCTGCTGGCCCGGGCCGCCGAGGTGGTGACCGGCCTGGACGTGGAGTTCGCCGCGCGGCACCCCGAACTGACCGAGGCGCTGCGAACCCACATGGCAAGGGTGACATCCGGAACCACCTGACCCTCCGCCCGGCCATCCAGCCAGCCTTCAGCTAAACTGAAGGTTATGGAATCCCCGCTGCCCACCACCCACGCCGCCACGCTCATCCCGCGACGGGAGCCGTGAGCGCATGAGCCTCCGCCACTACCTGCGCCGCCCGCCGGCCATCACCGCCGCCGAGGCGATCCGCCTCGCCGCGGACGGCGCCCTCGTCGTGGACGTCCGCCGCACGTTCGAATGGAACCGGGCACACATCCCGGACGCCGTGCACATGCCGCTCGAAGAACTGCCCGAGCGCTGCCTGGAACTCCCCGACGACCGGCTCCTCATCACCTTCTGCACCGGCGGCATCCGCTCCGCCGGCGCGGCGAACCTCCTGGCGGAGAACGGCTTCGACGCCGTCAACATGAGCCGCGGCCTCATCGACTGGCGCGCCGCCGGCGGCCCACTCACCCCACCATGACCGGCCCCACCCCGCCGACGCATACGCGGCGTCCCGCCCCGGCCGGAATCAGAAACCTCCCGGCATCTCCGCCACATATGGACAAGGACCGGAAGTGACCGGCCGGTTGGCCACATGACGGACCGTTCAGGGGCCCATGAAAAAGGCGGGGCCCGAGGGGCCCCACCCGAACACCGTGAAACTCCGACTCAGGGCCACACCAGGCAGTACGGCTGATGCCCTGCCTCGTGCAGGCGGACCGAGAAGTCCTGCCACTCGTGGAGCAGTTGGTAGACGTTGTACGCGTCCTTCGGGCCGCCCCGGTCCGGGACCGTCGACCAGATGAAGGCCGCCGCGCCCACTGATTCCTCGCCGATGCCGCGGAGCGGGTCCACCACCGTCATCGGGAGCTTCACCACCGCGTAGTCCGGGTGCAGGACGACCAGTTCGAGCGGCGGGACCTTGTACAGGGGCAGGCCCTGAATGCCCGTCAGGACCATCGCCGCTATCGTCTCGGGCTTGATCTTCGAGAACATGCCGCCCATGCCCAGCTCGTCGCCGCCCAGTTCCTCCGGGCGCATGGAGATGGGGACGCGGGCTGCCGTGGCTCCGTCGGGCGCGCCGAAGTACTTGTAGGTCACCCCCACCCGGCCACCACTCCTGATTTCCGGAGAAGCCTCCTCGCGCGCCTCGCGCTCGTGACGCTCGCCGCGTCGGTGTTTCCCTCGCCGGGCAGGCTCGGGACCCAGGTCGTCTGTACCCTCGCCCAGTCCGCCACCGCGATGCATATCTCCACCCGACCACTCGCAGCCCCGGCCGCGCAACCCGATCATCGTGACAGTGACCTCCCCCACGAACGCCAGGTGAAACACCTGTCCGCGGACACGTCCGAGCCTCTGACACCATGGATTGCGTGAGCTTCCCATATGACGCCCCAGTTTCGCAGACACTCTTCGACCGTGCGGCCCTCGTGACGCCTGGAGGCGTGAACTCTCCCGTCCGCGCCTTCCGTGCGGTGGGGGGTACGCCCCGGTTCATGGTGTCCGGTCACGGTCCCTACCTCATTGATGCGGACGGTCGTGAATATGTCGACCTCGTATGTTCCTGGGGGCCGATGATCCTCGGTCATTCCCACCCGGAGGTGATCGCTGCCGTGCAGGCGGCGGTCGCGAAGGGTACCTCCTTCGGTACCCCCGGTGAGGGTGAGGTCGCGCTCGCCGAGGAGATCGTGGCCCGGATCGCGCCCGTCGAGCAGGTGCGGCTCGTGTCCTCCGGTACGGAGGCGACCATGTCGGCCATCCGGCTCGCCCGTGGGTTCACCGGGCGGGCGAAGGTCGTGAAGTTCGCCGGCTGCTACCACGGGCATGTCGACGCGCTCCTCGCCGCGGCCGGCTCCGGGGTCGCGACGTTCGGGCTGCCGGACACCCCCGGGGTGACCGGAGCGCAGGCCGGGGACACGATCGTCCTGCCGTACAACGACCTCGACGCCGTGCGCCAGGCCTTCGCCGCGCACCCCGGTGAGATCGCGTGCGTGATCACCGAGGCGTCGCCGGGCAACATGGGTGTCGTACCGCCGCGGGACGGGTTCAACGCCGGGCTGAAGGAGATCTGCGCCGCCGGTGGCGCGCTGTACATCTCCGACGAGGTGATGACCGGATTCCGTACGTCCAAGGCCGGCTGGTACGGCGTCGACGGTGTCGCGCCCGACCTGATGACCTTCGGGAAGGTGATGGGCGGCGGCTTCCCCGCCGCGGCGTTCGGCGGTCGCGCCGATGTGATGGGGCGGCTCGCCCCCGCCGGGCCCGTCTACCAGGCCGGCACGCTCTCCGGGAACCCGGTCGCCACCGCGGCCGGCCTCGCGCAGCTCCGGCTGCTCGACGACGCGGCGTACGAGAAGGTCGACGCGGTCTCCGCCCGGATCCAGGGGCTCGTGACGGAGGCGCTGAACAAGGAGGGCGTCGCCCACCGGGTGCAGGCGGCGAGCAACATGTTCTCCGTCTTCTTCACGGCCGACGAGGTACGTGACTACGAGGGCGCCAAGCGGCAGGAGTCCTTCCGCTTCACCCCCTTCTTCCACTCCATGCTCGCCGACGGGGTCTACCTGCCGCCGTCGTCCTTCGAGTCCTGGTTCGTCTCCACCGCCCACGACGAGCGGGCCGTCGAGCGGATCGCCGCCGCGCTGCCCGCCGCCGCGCGCGCCGCCGCCGAAGCCACGGACCCCGAGACCCAGCCGGAGAGTGCCGCATGAGCCAGAGCGACCGGAGCGACCGGAACGACCGGAGCGCGGAGAACGGTGCGGAGAACGGCGCGAAGAGCAGCGCGGCGAACGGTGAGGAGATCACGGTCGTCCATCTGATGCGCCACGGGGAGGTGCACAACCCGGACGGCGTCCTGTACGGGAGACGCCCCGGCTACCACCTCTCGGAGCTGGGGCGCCGGATGGCCGACCGCGTCGCCGAGCACCTCGCGGAGCGCGACATCACCCATGTGGTCGCCTCCCCGCTGGAGCGTGCGCAGGAGACCGCCGCCCCGCTCGCCAAGACGCACGGGCTGACGCTCGACACCGACGGCCGGCTGATCGAGGCCGCGAACGTCTTCGAGGGCAAGACCTTCGGCGTCGGCGACGGTGCGCTGCGCCGTCCTGCCAACTGGAAGTACCTCACCAACCCCTTCCAGCCGTCCTGGGGTGAGCCGTACGTCGACCAGGTCGTCCGGATGATGGGCGCGCTGACCACGGCGCGGGACGCGGCCCGCGGCCACGAGGCCGTCTGCGTCAGCCATCAGCTGCCGATCTGGATCGTGCGCAGCTTCGTCGAGCGGCGCAGGCTCTGGCACGACCCGCGGCGCCGGCAGTGCACCCTCGCCTCCCTGACGAGCTTCACCTATCAGGGCGACAAGATCGTCTCGGTCGGCTACTCCGAGCCGGCCCGCGATCTCGTCCCGGCGCACCTTCTCGCGGGTGCGAGGCCGGTGAAGGGCGGGGCGAAGGCGTTCGGGGCCTGAGGCCGGGTCCGGCTCCTCCGGTGCGGCGGCTGTGCGGCTCCGGTCCGGTCCCCGCGACTGAGACCGTTTTTGTCACAGTCACTGTTACGTACGAAAAAGTGTGACAAGTTTAGGAACCTTCGCGTTCGGTAGCAGCTCCTATGGGTTGCCGTTTGTAAGACTTTACGAGCGGCGTACATACGGACGAACGAGCGCGGATGGGATCTGTAATGCGCCACATGAGTCGGAGGAGTCTGCTGGGAGCCGGAATGGGAGCCGCCGCCGCGATGGGGATCGCGGCCTGCTCCACCGGTCAGGCGTCGCAGGGGAGCCGTACGGGCAAGGCCATTGGCGGAGACGCGAACGGGCGTCCCGCGGCCAAGGACGTCAGGCTCATCGGGGACGGTTCCACCTCCGACACCGGAAAGCAGCCCCATCAGCCGGCCGCGCCGGTCCCGCTGGAGCCCGGCCAGACCCCGCCGCAGTTCGTGGTCTTCTCCTGGGACGGCGCGGGCGAGGTCGGCAACGGCCTCTTCCCGCGCTTCCTGGAACTCGCCAAGGACCACGGCGCGGCGATGACCTTCTTCCTCTCCGGGCTCTATCTGCTGCCCGAGTCGAAGAAGTCCCTCTACCGCCCGCCGAACAACCCGGTCGGCGCCTCCGACATCGGATACCTCTCCGACGCCCACATCAAGGACACCCTCAAGAACGTCCGCCAGGCGTGGCTGGACGGCCACGAGATCGGCACCCACTTCAACGGGCACTTCTGCGGCGGCACCGGCACCGTCGGGAACTGGACCCCGGAGCAGTGGCGCAACGAGATCGACCAGGCCGTCGACTTCGTCACCCAGTGGCGTACGAACACCGGCTGGACGGACCTCGACCCGCTGCCCTTCGACTACCACAAGGAAATGGTCGGCGGCCGTACGCCGTGTCTGCTCGGCCAGGAGAACCTGCTGCCGACAGCCCGGAAACTGGGCTGGCGGTACGACGCCAGCTCGTCCGGCGGCACCCAGGTCTGGCCGGACAAGCTCGGGGGGATGTGGAACCTGCCGCTGCAGGCCGTGCCGTTCCCCGGGCATTCCTTCGAAGTCCTCTCCATGGACTACAACATGCTCGCCAACCAGTCGAAGAACTCGACCAACGGGATGACCTCCCGCTACCCGGAATGGCGCAGGCAGGCCGCCGACGCCTACCTCGCCGGATTCAACCGCGCGTACGAGACCAATCGCGCGCCGTTCTTCATCGGGAACCACTTCGAGCAGTGGAACGGCGGCATCTACATGGACGCCGTGGAAGAGGCGCTGAAGGGCATGGCGGAGAAGAAGGACGTACGGCTGGTGTCGTTCCGGCAGTTCACCGACTGGCTCGACGTCCAGGAGCCGGCCGTACTCGACCAGCTCCGTACCCTCGGCGTCGGTCAGGAGCCGGCCGGCGGCTGGAACGCGTTCCTGAAGACGTCCGGGGCCTCCGCCGGAACGGCCGCGCGGCGCTGAGACCGCGGAGACCATCCGAAGTGTTCGGGCCGTCCCGGGCGCCCCGCCGCGGCGGTCCGCCCCGGCCGGTGCCCCCGCTCCGGCCGCGGTCCTGGCGGAAAGCCTTCGGCGGAAAGCTTTACTTCGGGCTTTACGGGCATGAAGGGGGGTGCCCAAGATCCTCGAATCGCCCATGCGAAACTTTTCACATGAACTCAGGCCGCGCCCCACGACGCCGTTCTGACCGCCGGCTCCGTACCGTTCTGCCCCTCGTCGCCGTTACATCGGCGATGACGCTCTCGGCCTGCGGCAGCGGCGGCCAGTCCGGCGGTGGCGGTGACACCAACTTCGTGACGAACACCGGAGGCATCTCCACCGTCGCCGCGGCGGACCGTCAGCCGGTCAACAAGATCGCGGGGGAGACCCTCGAAGGCGAGCAGCTCGACGTGGCCGACCTCAAGGGCAAGGTCGTCGTGCTGAACGTCTGGGGATCGTGGTGCCCGCCCTGCCGCGCCGAGGCCCCGCACTTCGCGAAGGTCGCCAAGGAGACCGAGCCGCAGGGCGTGGCCTTCGTCGGGATCAACACGCGGGACCCCAACAAGGGCCCCGCCCTCTCCTTCGAGAAGGACTACGGCGTCGCCTACCCGAGCCTGTACGACCCGACGGGCAAGCTCATCGTCAGCGGCTTCCCCAAGGGCAGCCTGAACCCGCAGTCCATCCCCTCCACGATCGTGCTCGACCGGGAAGGGAAGATCGCGGCGCGTTCGCTGATGGCGCTCAACGAGGAGAAGCTGCGGAAGATGATCGACCCGCTGATCGCGGAGAAGTGATCCCGTGCAGTTTCTCCAGGCCGACACCCTCGCCCAGGCCCAGTTCCTCGCCGAGGCGACCGGCAGGAACGAGACCGTCTTCAGCGGGGCGCTGCTGATCGCCCTGCCGATCGCGCTGCTGGCCGGGCTGGTCTCCTTCTTCTCCCCGTGCGTGCTGCCGCTCGTACCTGGCTACCTCTCGTACGTCACCGGCGTCAGCGGCACCGATCTCGCGGACGCCCGGCGCGGCCGGATGGTCGCCGGAGCCTCCCTCTTCGTCCTCGGCTTCACCGCCGTCTTCGTCTCGGGCGGCGCGCTCTTCGGCTACTTCGGCGGAACGCTCCAGGAGTACCGCGGGACCCTCTCCAAGGTGCTCGGCGTGCTCATGATCCTCATGGGCGTGTTCTTCATGGGGCTGATGCCCTGGCTCACCCAGCGCGAATTCCGCTTCCACCGGCGTCCGGTGACCGGCCTCGCGAGCGCCCCCCTGCTGGGCGCGCTCTTCGGGATCGGCTGGACGCCCTGCCTCGGTCCGACGTTCTCCTCCGTCAACGCGCTGGCGTTCGAACAGGCGAGCGCCGGCCGCGGGGCCATACTGACCGTCGCGTACTGCCTGGGTCTCGGGGTGCCGTTCGTGCTCGGCGCGGTGGCCTTCCGCAAGGCGCTCGGCGCCTTCGCCTGGATAAAGCGCCACTACACCTGGGTGATGCGGATCGGCGGCATCATGATGATCGCGACCGGGCTGCTGCTGCTGACCGGCGCGTGGGACAGCATCGTGCAGGCGACGCAGACCTGGTCCAACGGCTTCACGGTGGGGATCTAGTTCCATGAGCAAGGCGTCCACGAGCGGGAAATCCATGAGCGACACCGAAACCGGTACGGGCAACGACATCGGCACCGACGCCGACAGCGGTACCAGCACCGACAGCGGTACCAGCACCGGCAGCGGTACCAGTACGGACACCAGTACCGGCACCGACACCGACATCAGTACCGGCACTGACACCAGCACCAGCACTGACACCGGCACCGGTACGGACACCAGTGCCGGTACCACCGCCCACGACAGCGCGGACTCCGCCGACGCACGCGAACTCGGCGCCGCCGGCTCCCAGCTCTCCACCGCCCCCCGCGAGGAGCGCTACGACACCCTCGCCGGCGGCCCCACCCTCGGGATCATCGGCTGGGGCCGCTGGTTCTGGCGCCAGCTCACCTCCATGCGCGTCGCGCTGATCCTCCTCTTCCTGCTCTCCCTCGGCGCCATCCCCGGCTCCCTGATCCCGCAGACCAGCGTCGACGAGCTGAAGGTCCAGGACTTCAAGGACCGCCACGAGACGCTCGCGCCGGTCTTCGACCAGCTCCAGCTCTTCCACGTCTACAGCTCGGTGTGGTTCTCCGCGATCTACATCCTGCTGTTCATCTCGCTCATCGGCTGCATCGTCCCGCGCACCTGGCAGTTCGTCGGCCAGTTGCGGGGCCGCCCGCCGGGCGCCCCCAAGCGCCTCGACCGGCTGCCCGCGTACACCACCTGGCGTACCACCGCCGGGCCCGAGGACGTCCGCACCGCCGCGCTCGCGATCCTGAAGAAGCGCCGCTTCCGCGCCAGGACCGCCGGCGAGGCCGTCGCCGCCGAGAAGGGGTACCTCCGCGAGGCCGGCAACCTGATCTTCCACATCGCGCTGATCGTGATGCTGGTCGCCTTCGCCGCCGGGCAGCTCTACAAGACCGAGGGCGGCAAGCTCGTCGTCGAGGGCGACGGCTTCGCCAACACCCTCACCCAGTACGACGACTTCCGGTCCGGCTCGCTCTTCGACACGAACGACCTCGCGCCCTTCAGCTTCCGGCTCGACAAGTTCACCGGCACGTACGAGCGCAGCGGCCCGCAGGTCGGCACGCCCCGTACGTACCAGGCGAACGTCCACTACACCGACGGCGTCGACGGCGAGGAGCGCGCGTCGGTCATCAGGGTCAACGAGCCGCTGGTCGTCGACGGCTCGAAGGTCTACCTGATCGGCCACGGGTACGCGCCCGTCGTCACCGTCAGGGACGGCCGCGGCGAGGTGGTCTTCAACGGAGCCGTCCCGCTGCTGCCCATCGACAGCAACGCCTCCTCCACGGGCGCCATCAAGGTGATGGACGGCTACCGGGACAAGAACGGCAAGAAGGAACAGCTCGGCTTCGCCGCCTTCTTCGTGCCGACGTACGGCGGCGGCGAGGGCGGCGCCACCAAGATGTTCTCGCGGTTCCCCGCCCTCGACTTCCCGGTGCTCAACGTGGGCGCGTACCACGGCAGCCTCGGGGTGGACGCCGGAGTGCCGCAGAACGTGTACCAGCTCGACACCCGCAAGATGAAGGCGTTCAAGGACGCCAAGGGGGAGCTGCTGAAGAAGACCCTGCTGCCGGGCGAGAAGCTCTCCCTGCCGGACGGCGCCGGGTCGATCACCTTCGAGAAGGACGTCAAGGAGTGGGCGACGTTCCAGATCTCGCACCAGCCGGGCGACGGCTGGGCGCTCGCCGGAGCGGTCGCGGCCATCGCCGGACTGGCCGGATCGCTCTTCATCCAGCGGCGCCGGGTCTGGGTCCGGGCCGTACGGGGCGCCGACGGCGTCACCGTGGTCGAGATGGCGGGCCTCGGCCGCAGCGAGTCCGCCAAGCTCCCCGAGGAACTGGCCGACCTGGCCACCACCCTCCATTCAGAGGCGCCCAGCGCGCCTGCACCCGCACGTGAGACTGCCGAAGTCGAAGGGGCTGAGAAGTGACTCTCGCCGCCGCAGCAACCAACGAAAGCCTGGCGCAGACCAGTAACGTCCTGATCTATTCGGCCATGGCCGTCTACATGCTGGCCTTCTTCGCCCATATCGCCGAGTGGCTGTTCGGCAGCCGCAGCAAGGTCGCCCGTACGGCCGCCGCGCTGACGGGCGGAGCCAAGGGCGGTACGGCCGCCTCCGTACGGGGCGAGGGCAAGCAGCAGGGCGGCTCGACCGCCGTCCTGGAGCGGCCGAAGATCATCACCCGCTCCGCCTCCGGGGTCCGCGACGTCCCGGACGGCCCCGGCGCGGCGGGCGGCGACGAGCAGGGTGATCTGTACGGCCGTATCGCCATCTCCCTCACCATCCTCGCCTGGGCGGTCGAGGCGGCGGGGGTGGTCACCCGCGCGCTGTCCGTACAGCGGGCGCCGTGGGGCAACATGTACGAGTTCAACATCACCTTCACCACGGTCGCCGTCGGGGTGTACCTCGGCTTCCTCCTGCTGAAGAAGAACGTCCGCTGGCTCGGCCTGCCGCTCATCACCACGGTCCTGCTCGACCTCGGCCTCGCGGTCACGGTCCTCTACACCGCCAGCGACCAGCTCGTACCGGCCCTGCACTCGTACTGGCTGTGGATCCACGTCTCCACCGCGATCTTCTGCGGCGCGGTCTTCTACGTCGGCGCGGTCGCCACGCTGCTCTACCTCCTGCGGGAGCGGTACGAGTCCAAGCTGGCCACCGGGCTCACGCCGGGCACCTTCGCCACCTCCGTCATGGAGCGGCTGCCCGCCTCGGCGACCCTCGACAAGTTCGCGTACCGCGTGAACGCCGCCGTCTTCCCGCTCTGGACCTTCACGATCATCGCGGGCGCGATCTGGGCGGGCGACGCGTGGGGCCGCTACTGGGGCTGGGACCCCAAGGAGGTCTGGTCCTTCATCACCTGGGTCGCGTACGCCGCCTACCTGCACGCGCGCGCCACGGCCGGCTGGAAGGGACGCAAGGCCGCCTACCTGGCGCTGATCGCCTTCGGCTGCTGGCTCTTCAACTACTACGGCGTCAACATCTTCGTCTCAGGGAAGCACTCGTACGCGGGTGTCTGACCCGACGCCACGAAGCCACTCAGCCCCATGAAGAGGCGCCCCGCGCGGACCAGGTC